>CAZYFM010000030.1:0-30069 GCA_964646885.1 uncultured Flavobacteriaceae bacterium | reverse complement strand
TCGCCGCCCTCGTGCCCGTATTCGCGATCATTGCCCTCGGCACGGTGCTGCGTGTCGTGCGCCTGCTTGACGACAGCGGCTGGCGCGCGATCGAGCGTCTGACCTATTTCGTCCTCTTCCCCTGCTTTCTCTTCGGCGCGATCGCGTTCGCGGACTTCAGTTCGGCACCCGTCGGATTGCTGGCGGTCGCCCTCGCCGTGTCGATGCTGGCAATGGCGGGATACACCTATCTGTTCAGGCCACTGCTTGATCTCGACGGCCCCGCCTTTACGAGCCTGTTCCAGGGCGCGGTGCGCTGGAACAGCTACGTGGCCCTGGGCGCCATTGCCGCGGTACTCGGACAACCCGGCCTGGCCCTGATCGCGGTCGCGGTCGCCGTCATGGTTCCCCTTGCCAACATGCTCTGCGTCATCGTGCTGATACGCCACGCCTCCGACCGCGCCATCAACCCCGCGATGCTGGTGGGACAATTGATGCAGAACCCGCTGATCCTCGCCTGCCTTGCCGGCATTGCCGCCCAGGTCCTCGGCATCACTGTCCCCGGAATCGTGGCGACAAGCATCGACCTTGTCGGCAAGGCCGCATTGCCGCTCGGCCTGCTGGCCGTCGGCGCCAGCCTTGACTTCGGGGACCTCAAATCCCGCCCCATGCCGGTCATCGCGGCCAGCGTTCTGAAGCTCGCTGTCATGCCCCTGTTCCTGGCCGCCACCGCCGTCGCGGTAGGGATGAAGGGACCTGCAGCCACAGCCGCCCTGATCTGCGCGGCGGTACCCGGGGCCCCCTCGTCCTTCATCCTCGCACGGCAGATGGGTGGCGACGCCCCGTTGATGGCCGGGATCACGACGGTCCAGACGGTCGCAGCCCTGCTAACCATGCCTTTAATGTTGTGGGTTCTGTCCTAGTTCACGCTTGCGCTGCCGGACCCTCCCCCCTATAGCCTAGCCCGCGATGAACGGCCCTGAAACACGCCAGCACCTGCTCGCGATTGCGCCCCTGCAGCGCCTCGATATCGAATCCCTCCTCGACCTCGGAAACGAGTATGTGGACCTGAACCGCCAGGTTCAGAAAAAGCGCGACACGCTGCGCGGACGGACGCTGATAAACCTGTTTTTCGAGCCCTCGACCCGCACGCAGAGCTCCTTCGAACTTGCCGGCAAGCGCCTTGGCGCCGACGTCATGAACATGTCCGTCGCGCAGAGCTCGGTCCGCAAGGGCGAGACCCTGATCGACACGGCGACAACGCTGAACGCGATGCGTCCCGACATCATCGTCATCCGCCACCAGGACTCCGGCGCCGTGGCCCTGCTCGCAGACAAGGTTTCGTGCTCCGTGATCAACGCCGGCGATGGCGCGCACGAGCATCCGACGCAGGCCCTGCTCGACGCCCTGACCATCCGTCGCCGCATGGGCCGGATTGAAGGCCTCACCGTCACGATCAGCGGCGATGTCCTGCACAGTCGCGTCGCGCGCTCCAACGTCCACCTTCTCACGAAGCTGGGCGCCCGCGTCCGGCTGGTCGCACCGCGCACGCTGATGCCGGCAGGCGCACGCGAATGGGGCGCCGAGGTGTTCACGGACATGCGCGAGGCACTGAAAGGCGCGGACATCGTCATGATGCTGCGCCTGCAGATGGAGCGCATGACCGGCTCGTTCCTGCCGTCCCAGCGCGAGTACTTCCATTTCTACGGCCTCGACCGCGAGAAGATGGCGCTTGCAAGTCCGGGCGCGCTTGTCATGCACCCGGGCCCGATGAACCGCGGCGTCGAGATCGACAGCGACATCGCAGACGACATTGACCGGAGCCTGATCCAGGAGCAGGTCGAAATGGGCGTGGCCGTCAGGATGGCCGTACTCGACACGCTGTCGCGCCAGCTTCCCAACGCGGAGCGCAAGTCATGAGCACGCGCACGGCCCTCCTCAACGCTCGGCTGGTGGATCCCGCCTCGGGCCTCGACGCACAGGGCAGCCTTCTCATCGAAGACGGCGTCATCGCGGACGTCGGCCCGCGCCTGTTCCAGGATGGAAAGCCCGCCGGTGCCACCGTGATCGATTGCGCCGGACACGTGCTGGCGCCAGGCCTCGTCGATCTGCGCGTGTTCACCGGCGAACCCGGCGCCGAACACCGCGAGACGCTGGCCTCCGCGGGCGAGTCGGCAGCCGCAGGCGGCGTGACGACATTCGCGATGATGCCGGTCACAGAGCCGGTCATCGATGACGCCGCGCTTGTCGATTTCATCAAGCGCCGCGCGGCGGCAACCTCGAAAGTCAACATCCTCCCGACAGCCGCCCTCACGCAGGGCCTGAAGGGTACGCAGATGGCCGAGATCGGCCTTTTGAAGGAAGCGGGAGCCGTCGCCTTCACCGACGCCGACCGCACCATCGCCTCCAGCCTGATCATGCGGCGCTGCCTGGCTTACGCGGCAAATTTCGACGCACTCGTGATCGCGCACGCCGAGGACCCGGCCTTGTCAGCCGTCGGACACATGAACGAAGGCGCGCTGGCCGCCCGCATGGGCATCGGCGGCATTCCCACTGCAGCCGAGGCCATGGCGGTTGAGCGCGACATGCGCCTCGTCGAACTGACAGGCGCACGTTATCACCTGGGCCAGGTCTCCTGCGCCGCCGCACTCGAAGTGATCGCGCGCGCGAAGTCACGAGGGCTGCCCGTCACCTGCGCCGTCTCGGCCCATCACCTCGTGCTGAACGAGAACGACGTCGGCGAGTACAAGACCTTTGCCAAGGTCTCCCCGCCCTTGCGCAGCGAGGACGACCGCAAGGCCATGGTCGAAGGCGTGCGCAGCGGCCTCATCGATGCCATCGTCTCAAGCCACGACCCGCAGGCCGCAGAAACGAAGCGCGTTCCCTTTGCGCAGGCCGCTTATGGCACCGTAGGCCTCGAGACATTGCTCCCGGCAGCGCTGCTGTTGCACCACGAGGGCGGCATGCCGCTCATCGAAGTTCTGCGGTGCCTGACCGTCAATCCCGCAGGCATCCTGCGCAATCCTGCTGGTCGCCTGGCCCGGGGCGCGCCAGCTGACCTGATCCTGATTGCCGCCAACGCCCCGCAGAAGATTGACCCGGCACGGTTCCGATCACGCTCCAAGAACTCGCCTTTCAAGGGCCGCTTGCTTCAGGGCGAGGTTTTGCGCACGATTGTTGCCGGCAGGACCGTTTACGAAGCAAAGGCCACATGACCGAAACCGCAATCGCATTGTTCCTGGGATATGCGCTGGGCTCGATCCCGTTCGCCTTCATCGTCACGAAGTTCTTTGGCCTCGGCGACATCCGCCAGGTTGGCTCCGGCAACGTGGGTGCCACGAATGTCCTGCGCACCGGAAACAAGCTCGCGGCGGCACTCACCTTCATCGGTGACGTGGGCAAGGGGGTCGTTGCCGTCCTCATCGCCAAGAACTGGGGCGAGAACGCCTCCATGGCAGCAGCCTTGGGCGCATTCACGGGTCACATCTTTCCCGTTTGGCTGAATTTCAAGGGCGGCAAGGGCATCGCGACCTGCGCCGGAATCCTCGCGGCATTGACCCCCGTCGTCGCACTCTGCGCTGCAGCGACGTGGCTCGTGACGGCCTTTGTCACGCGCATCTCATCCGTCGCAGCACTTGTGACAGCGGCAACGGCGCCATTCTACATGCTGGTGTTCAGCACCACGACCTACGCAATCGGAACAACAGTGCTCGCGGCGCTGATTTTCGTCACGCACCGCGAGAACATCTCCCGCCTCGCTTCAGGGCAGGAACCGAAGATCGGTCAAAAGAAAAAGCAGTAGCTTCAAAGCCTGCCCCGCAGGGCGGGCAGTTCGCCCTATTGCTTGCGATGCTCGGTCAACCAGGCGACCGAAAACAATGTAACAAGAAACACTGTCATTGCGACAGCTGCTGCACCGAACACCATCATTTTGCCAGTTTCCATCTGCAAATCGCTCGCAAGCGAGCCAATGCGCAAATCCTGCGTCATTCGCGCTGATCGCTCATTGATGCAGGTCAAAGGAACAGGAAATGACGACACGGCGCGCGCAGTCAGGGTTAAAAAAACCTGACGCAGAGACGGCAGCGCGACTGAGAATTCTTCGCACGAACAACGTCGGCCCCGCCACCTTCCACGCAGTCCTGTCCCGCTTCGGTAGCGCCAGAAACGCGCTGCGGCATTGGGCGGAAATCGAGGGTCGCCTGCGAAAGCCGCGTACAGTGACCTTGCCGTCCGAAGCGGCAATCGATCAGGAACTCGCCGCGATCGAGCGGTTTGGCGCAACTTTGATCGCTCACGACGACCCAGCCTATCCGGCGTGTCTCGCGGAAACCGAACCCGCCCCACCCTTCATCGTGGCAAGGGGAAACCTCGACCTGCTGGCAAGACCTGCGATCGCCATCGTGGGCTCGCGCAACGCCTCGGCGCTGGGACAGCGTTTTGCGCGAACGATGGCAGGCGAACTCGGCACGGCGGGTCTCGCGGTTGTCTCGGGCCTCGCGCGCGGGATCGACACCGCGGCGCATCTGGGCGCCATCGGCACCGGAACCATCGCCGTCATGGCGGGCGGCGCGGACGTCGTCTACCCGCCGGAAAACGCAAAGCTGCATGCGCAGATCGCAAGTGACGGCGTGATCGTGAGCGAAATGCCCATGGGTCTCCAGCCCACGGCGCAGCACTTCCCGCGCCGCAACAGGATCGTGTCGGGACTGGCGTTCGGCGTTCTGGTCGTCGAGGCGACGATGAACTCCGGCTCCCTGATCACGGCACGCCTGGCCGCCGAACAGGGCCGAGAGGTTTTTGCCGTCCCGGGATCGCCGCTGGATCCCCGTGCCACCGGAACAAACGCCCTCCTTCGGCAGGGAGCCAAGCTGACGGAAAGGGCTGAGGACGTGCTCTCCGAGTTAACGTTTGGGAGGCGTCCGGCGCCGCCCCACCCGAGCACAGCGAACGCACAACCTTCACCCCCGCTGGTGATCGACGAGACGCCCGGACTGGAGGCAGAAATCCTCACGCGCTTGGGGCGGACACCGGTCGAAACGGACGAGCTCGTCAGGCTCACCGGAGCCTCCCCGGCCGCCGTCGCAGCTGCCCTCATGGATCTCGAATTCGCCGGTCTGTTAACCCGGCATCACGGGCAGAGGGTAGCCCTCAGCGATTCCGCTTAACCATCTAATTCATTGAAAATAAATCGTTATTTGTCACGGTACGAAAAGGCTTCTGCCCGGTCGGTTGACTTTGGCCCGGAGATTGGACCACTGTCCGCCCCCCAAATGGGACCCCCCAAAAGGATGAAGAACACCTGTGGCCGCTAGTAACGTCGTGATCGTCGAGTCGCCCGCAAAGGCCAAGACGATCAACAAATATCTGGGCACCAATTACAAGGTGCTGGCATCGTACGGCCACGTGCGTGACCTTGCGGAGGAAGACGGCTCTGTGAAGCCGGACCAGGACTTCGAGATGTCCTGGGAAGTGGCAGACCGTGCCGCCAAGCACCTCAGTGAAATCACTTCGGCCGTGAAGGGCGCCAAGAAGCTTATCCTGGCAACCGACCCCGACCGCGAAGGCGAGGCCATCTCCTGGCATCTGCTGGAAGTGCTGAACCAGAAAAAGGCCCTGAAGGACGTGACGGTGGAACGCGTTGTTTTCAACGCCATCACCAAGACCGCCGTCCAGGAAGGCATGGCCCACCCGCGCCAGATCGATCGCGAGCTGGTCGACGCCTACCTCGCCCGCCGAGCCCTCGACTACCTGGTTGGCTACAACCTGTCGCCGGTTCTCTGGCGCAAGCTGCCGGGCTCACGTTCCGCAGGACGCGTCCAGTCCGTCGCTCTCCGCCTGATCTGCGAGCGTGAACTCGAAATCGAGAAGTTCCGCGCCCAGGAATACTGGACCGTCGACACACTGCTCAACACGCCATCGCGGGACGCCCTGACGGCGCGCCTCGTGAAACTGAATGGCGAAAAGCTAGACAAGTTCTCGCTTCCGAATGAAGCCGCCGCTACCGAGGCCCGCAAGGCTATCGAAGCCGGGCAGTTCTCGGTCACGAGCGTGGAATCCAAGCCGGGTCGCCGGAACCCCTACCCGCCCTTCACGACATCGACACTGCAGCAGGAAGCCTCGCGCAAGCTGGGTTTCTCCGCCAGCCACACGATGCGTACCGCCCAGCGCCTTTATGAAGGCGTCGACATTGGCGGCGAAACCGTGGGCCTCATCACTTACATGCGTACGGACGGCGTCGACGTTGCGCCCGAGGCACTTGCTCAGACCCGCAAGCTGATCGGCAGCCGGTACTCGGCCCGTCACCTGCCTGACAGCCCGCGTATCTACAAGTCCAAGACCCGCAATGCCCAGGAAGCGCACGAAGCCATCCGCCCCACGGATGTCGAGCGCACGCCCGAGAGCCTCAAGAGCCTCGAGCCGGACATGCTGCGCCTCTATGATCTGATCTGGAAGCGCATGGTCGCCAGCCAGATGGAAGCCGCTGAATTCGAGCGCACTGCGATCGAGATCGAATCCCGCGATGGCCGCACGGGCCTGCGCGCAACCGGTTCGGTTCTGACATTTGAAGGCTTCCTTGCCCTCTACACCGAAAGCCGCGACGAACCGTCAGAGGACGAGGAAGGCTCCCGCCTGCCGAAGGTCGCTGCGGGCGACGCGATGCAGGTCAATGAGGTAAAGCCGGAACAGCATTTCACGGAACCGCCGCCGCGCTTCTCGGAAGCATCCCTGGTGAAGAAGCTCGAGGAACTCGGCATCGGCCGGCCGTCGACCTATGCTTCCACGCTGCAGGTGCTGCGTGACCGCCGCTATGTGCGCATGGAGAAGTCGAGGTTCATTCCCGAGGACCGCGGACAGCTGGTCACCGCATTTCTCACGAGCTTTTTCAGGCACTACGTTGAATACGACTTCACCGCCAGCCTCGAGGACCAGCTCGACCAGGTGTCTGAAGGCAAGCTGAAGTGGAAGAGCCTGCTCGCGGACTTCTGGAAGGACTTCCATGCCGCGATCTCCGGAATCTCCGAGCTTCGCATCCGGGAAGTCCTCGACACGCTCGACGAGGTCCTCGGCCCCCACATTTTCTCGGTCGCCGCAGACGGCACGGACCCGCGACAGTGCAAGCTGTGCAAGACAGGCCGCTTGGGACTGCGCCTCGGAAAGAACGGCGCCTTCATCGGTTGCTCGAACTACGGCGCCGAAGGCGAAGAGAAGTGCAGCTATACGCGTCCCTTCGCCAGTAGCGGCGACAATGCGGTTGAGACGCGCGTACTGGGCGTGGATCCGGAAACGGGACTGACAGTCACCCTGCGCCCCGGTCGCTTCGGGCCCTACCTTCAGCTGGGCGAAGCCAGCAAGGAGAAGGATGCACCGAAGCCGAAGACGGCCAGCGCCCCGAAGAATGTCGACCTCTCGACACTGGACCTCGCGACGGCCCTTCGCCAGCTCTCGCTGCCGCGGCTGGTCGGCATGCACCCCGAGACCAACACGCCGATCGAGGCAAACTTTGGGCGCTTCGGCCCTTACATCAAGCATGACGGTGTCTACGCCAATCTCGAGAACCCGGACGACGTGTTCACGATCGGCCTGAACCATGCAGTGACCGTGCTGGCCGAGAAGAAGGCCAATCCGGGACGCCGCTTTGGCCAGCCCAAGGCTCCGATCGCCGAGCTGGGCGAGCACCCTGACACCAAGTCCGCCGTGAAAGTCATGAGCGGCAAGTATGGTCCCTACATTACGGACGGCGAAACCAACGCCAACGTTCCGAAGGGTTCCGACCCCAAGGCGTTGACACTCGCTGAAGCCGTCGAACTTCTGCGCATCCGCGCCGAGCAGGGCGGCGGGAAGAAAAAGAAGAAGACAAAGGCTGCCAAGGCCGAGAAGCCTGCAAAGGCAGAAAAGGCGCCGAAGCAGGCAAAGGCGGCGACCAGGAAGGAAAAGGCTGATAAGTCATCTTCCGATGGCGAGAAAGCTGCAGCCGCGCCGAAGGCGCGCAAGGCGCCCCCAAGGAAGAAAGCACTAGAGACGACGTGAAGAAAAAAGGCCGAGGACACAAAGCCCCCAGGGACAGCGAGAGCGTCTCGAAGGAACAATTGCTCGAATTTCTCGAAGAGAACCCCGAGGCCACCAAGCGAGACATGTCCCGCCACTTCGGGATCCGGGGTGCCGGCAAGATCGCACTGAAGCGCATGCTGGCCGATCTCGCTGACGAAGGCCAGTTGCGCAAGCAGCGCGGCCGCAAGATGGTCCGCACGGGTCACCTACCCGAAGTCACCGTCGTTCAGGTCGTAGATGTCGACACCGATGGCGAACTTCTCTGCAAGCCCGCGCAGTGGGACAGCGACGAACCACCGCCGCGGATCTTTCTGGGTCCCGGCAAGGAAGGAACGTCGCTCGGCATTGGCGAACGCGCGCTGGTGCGCCTAAAGCCGGAAGGCCGGCATTTCGAAGCCGAGGTCATCCGCAAGCTGGGCGCGACGCCCAACCGGACGGTTGGCATCTTCCGCAAGCTGGGCAAGTTCGGACGCGTTGAGCCCGTCGACAAGAAGTCACGCCATGACTTCCACATCGCCGAAGGCGACACGGGCGGCGCAGCCGATGGCGAGATCGTCGTCATCGAACCGACGCGCGACCGCACCATGGGATTGCCGCGAGCCAAGGTCCTCGAGCGGGTTGGCCGTGCATCTGAATCAAAGACGATCAGCCTCATCGCGATCCACGCGCATGGCATCCCGGACAGCTTCCCGCAGGCCACGATCGACGAAGCGGAGCGCGCGCGACCTCCCCAGCTTGATGACCGTGTCGACCTGCGCGACGTTCCCCTGGTGACGATCGACCCGCCCGACGCCAGGGACCATGACGATGCCGTCTGGGCCAAGCCGGATGACGATCCGCAGAACAAGGGTGGCTTCAATGCCATCGTGGCGATTGCCGACGTCTCTTTCTATGTGCGGCCAGGCTCGCAGATCGACCGCGAGGCACTGCGCCGTGGCAACTCGGTTTACTTCCCTGACCGCGTCGTGCCGATGCTGCCCGAGAAACTCTCCGCGGATCTCTGCTCGCTGAAGGAAGCGCAGGACCGGGCGATCATCGCCTGCCGCATGAAGTTCGGTGCCGATGGCCGACTGAAGTCTCACAGGTTCGAGCGGGCGCTCATGCGCTCCGCCGCGCGCCTGACATACAACGAAGTCCAGGAAGCGCTCGACGGACGACCGAATGAAAAGACCAGGCCCCTGCTTGATCCTATCCTGAAGCCGCTTGAGGCCTGCTATCGTGCGATGTGCAAGGCGCGGGACCGGCGAAGCCCCCTCGATCTTGAACTCCCCGAGCACAAGATCGAACTCGGCCCCGACGGCAGGGTCAAGTCGATTGGTGTGCGCGAACGCTACGACGCACACCGCCTGATCGAGGAGTTCATGATCCAGGCAAACGTCGCTGCCGCCGAAGCCCTGGAATCGAAGCACACCCCGCTGGTGTATCGCGTGCACGCGCCGCCCTCGCCGGAGAAGCTCAAGGCCCTGGGAGATTTTCTCGAGACCATGAGCATCAGCCTGGCGCAGGGCCAGACGGTGACCACGGCAATGCTGAACCACATCCTGAAGGCCGCGGCTGACACGCCGAACCGGGAACTCATCAATGTGGTCATGCTGCGATCGCAGAGCCAGGCCGAGTACAATCCCGAGAACATTGGGCACTACGGCCTCGCGCTGAAGCGATACGCCCACTTCACGTCACCCATTCGCCGCTATGCCGACCTCATTGTGCATCGGGCGCTCGTGCGCGCGTTCGGGCTCGGAGATGGCGGCCTTACTGACTCCGAGATCGGGAAGCTGTCCGCCATCGCAGAAGACATTTCAGGCTTCGAGCGGCGCGCCATGGCAGCCGAGCGTGACTCGAATGACCGCTACATCGCCGCCTTCATGTCGGATCGCGTCGGCGCCGAATTTACCGGACGCATATCGGGCGTGACACGCTTTGGCTTGTTCGTCCGGCTCGCGGAAACCGGAGCCGACGGCATCGTGCCGGTAAGGTCCCTCGGCCGGGAGTTCTTCCATCACGATGAAAGGGCGCACGCCCTCGTGGGAGAAAAATCGGGACTGAGGTTCCGCCTCGGCGACACGGTAAAGGTGCGCGTGGAGGAAGCGGCCCCGCTGACGGGCGGCTTGCGATTTGCGCTGCTCGAAGGTGGCAAGGCAGGCGCTCCACCGCGCAACGGGTCTCGCGGCACGCGACAGCGCGGAAATGACTCCCGGCGCCGGCAGCGCCGGAAGTAACAGCAATCGGCGCCCGAACACGCCCGAGAAAAATCTTGCGAAACGATTCAGCAAGTCTTATGTGCTGTCCTTGTGTAAGACGCGTGACGCACGTGCCCCTGGCCAGATCATCCGGTTAAGCAACGACGGAAGCGTCCTTTTCGATCAAGCCGGCAATTGCCGGGTCTTAAAGGGTGTTGACGATGTTGGCCAGAACGAGGGGCTCTCGAGCCTCCAGAATTCATTTCGATTCCAGCCCGCGCGAAATCCGCGACACATCTGCCGCCAAGGGCACGCTGCATTCCGTACCTTCGCGCAAGCCGCAGGACATCCTCCCGGCCGAGCGCGGAGGACTTCCGCCACGCATTGCGGAGTTCCTGAAGACGGCGACGCTTCCAACACCCTGTCTCGTCGTGGACGTCGAGCTCGTGGCACGGAACTACGATGACCTCGCCGGCGCGCTGCCAGAGGCGCTCGTCTACTACGCCGTGAAGGCCAACCCGGCGGAAGAAATCCTGACGCGCCTCGCGCAGCAGGGATCGAACTTCGACACCGCGAGCATTGGCGAGATCGACCTCTGCCTTCGCCTGGGTGTGCCGGCCTCGCGCCTGTCCTTTGGCAACACGATCAAGAAGCAGCGCGACATCGAGGCCGCCTTCGGACGAGGCGTTCGCCTCTTTGCGTTCGACAGCGCCGAAGAACTCGAGAAGCTCGCGGCTTCGGCACCGGGCTCGAAGGTTTTCTGCCGCATTCTTGTCGACTGCGAAGGCGCCGAGTGGCCGCTGTCGCGCAAGTTTGGCTGCGAGCTGCCCATGGCCGCTGACCTGCTTGCCCGCGCGAAGGATCTCGGGCTCGACCCGTACGGCATTTCATTTCATGTCGGCTCGCAGCAGACAGACCTCAACCAGTTCCGCAATGCGATCAGCCAGGCACGCACGCTGTTTGACGCGCTGAGCGCACGCGGCGTGTCGCTGCGCATGATCAATGTCGGCGGAGGGTTTCCTTCCCGCTACAACAGGGACGTACCCGACATCGCCTGCTACGCGCACGCCATTCGCGACGCGGTGAAGCAAGGTTTCCCTGGTCAGAAGATCGACATCATCGTCGAGCCCGGTCGCTACATTGTCGGCGACGCCGGCGTGATCCAGTCCGAAGTGGTTCTCGTGTCCAGCAAGGGCGGCGAAGACGGACGGCGCTGGGTTTACCTTGACGTCGGAAAGTTCCACGGACTGATCGAGACGATGGACGAAGCCATCAAGTACAGGGTTCTCACGCCGCACGACGGCGGGGAAACCGTATCGTCCATCCTGGCCGGGCCGACATGCGACAGCGCGGACATCCTCTACGAAAAGGCGGATTACCGCTTGCCGGCCGCCCTCAAGGCGGGCGACAGGATCCTCATCCTGTCCACGGGCGCCTACACGACGACCTATTCCAGCGTGGCATTCAACGGAATGCCCCCGCTGGCCAGCGTCTGCATCTGAGGCCACAGGTCCCGGCATTGCCTTGGCCCGTGCCGGTCGTCTAAACCGGTCGGCATGGACAAGAAGCCCGTAAAACCAAGGCATGCAGCCTCACTCGTTCTGACCAGGCGCATGGGCGGGGACATTCACGTCCTGATGGGGCGAAGGCCAGGCCGCGCCGTCTTTCCGGACATGTACGTCTTTCCGGGCGGCCGGCATGACCTGTCCGACAGCCGCGTGTCCCCTGGTACGCCTCTCAGCGAGAAGACGCTGGTCGACCTGTGCAGCCGCGGCGGCTGCTCCAGGCAACTGGCGCAGGGCCTGGCCACGACAGCCATTCGGGAGACCTACGAAGAAACGGGACTGCTGATCGCAACGCAGGGCGACCCGGGTCTTGCCGAAGGCACGTGGGCCGATTTCGCGCGCGCAGGATTGGCGCCGGCACATGATCGCCTGCGCTTCCTCGGTCGCGCCATCACGCCAACGTCGGCACCGGTACGCTTTCATGCCCGCTTCTTCCTGGCCGACGGCGAGCACGCCACCGGTGACCTGAAGAGCAACGGGGAACTGCTGGCACTGGACTGGTATCCGCTCCACGTCGCGCGCGAGTTCCAGGTCGTGGATGTGACGCGATTTGTCCTCGAGGAACTGGCGTCAATGGACGCCGGCACCGAGCGCGAAACGCCTTTTTTCCGCTATCGGCGCAACAAGCCTCTCCGGCCATCATGAGCAATGGCGGCCTGCCCCGTCGCGACCTGTGGCTGAGCCTGGGCGCGGTCTATGCGTGCATCTTTGCCAACGGGCTGGGGATGGGCCTCTCGCTTCCGCTGTTCTCGCTGCTCCTCGAGCGCAACGGCGTCTCCGCGACACTGAACGGCGCCAACGCCATGGCCGGCGCCGTCGCGATGATCCTGGTCACGCCGTTCATTCCGGCCATGGCCTCGAGGCTGGGAACCGCAAGGTTCCTGATGCTCTGCTACGTCGTTGCCGCGCTGTCCCTCATCGGATTTCGCGCCTCGGAATCCCTTCTGCTCTGGTTCCTGTTCCGCTTCGTGATGAACGCGGCGCTGCAGGGCCTGTTCGTGGCGAGCGAAGTCTGGATCAATCAGGTATCACCGGACCGGATGCGCGGTCGCCTGATCGCCATCTATACCGCAGTTTTCTCGGCCGGATTCGCACTGGGCCCGATCATCATCCAGTACCTGGGAACGCGCGGCTGGGCGCCGTTCACGGCGGGCGCCACGACGATGCTCCTCGCGATGGTGCCGCTGCTCATCGCGGGACGGCGGCTGATCCCGGCGATCGAGCCCGCCCGGGCGGGCGCGATGTTCGGCTTCGTCTTTTCATCGCCGTCAGCCGCTGCTGCAGCCGTGTGCTACGGCGCCGTCGAGGCATGCGCCGGCGCCTTCCTCACCGTCTATGCCGTGCGCCAGGGCGCGCCCGAGACCGAAGCGACCTTGCTGGTCGCTGCACTTGGCGTCGGCAACATGCTGCTGGTCCCTTTCGTGGGCTGGCTCTCGGACCGGACAGACAGGCGCCATGTCATGGCCGGATGCGGGCTGGTGTGCGTGTTCGCGGCGTCCCTTCTGCCCCTGGTCAGGGCGGTTAACATCGGCGAGCTCGCCCTCGTGTTCGTCTGGGGGGGCGCCATCTCGGCGATCTACGCCGTGGGCCTCGCCCACCTCGGCGCGAACTTCAGGGGAGCCGCCCTCGCCTCCGCCAACTCGGCCTATGCCGTGCTGTACGCCTTGGGGACGATGGTCGGACCGTCGGCTGGCGGACTGGCCATGGACCTGTGGAATCCCCATGGGCTGGTGATCGTTCTGGCGCTGATTCCCGCCATTTTCACGGGGTTGGCCGCCTGGCGGGCCGCGACCTTTCCGCGCCCGCCCGGGCAGTTGACTTCCCCCCCTGAATGAGTAGTTTGCACGCCTTCATTTTGACGGCCACAGAACCTGACGCGAGACGACCATGGCGAAACCGACAACAATCAAGATCCGCCTGAATTCATCGGCAGGTACGGGGCATTTCTACGTCGCGAAGAAGAACTCGCGCACGATGACCGACAAGTTCAAGGTCCGCAAATACGACCCGGTCATCCGCAAGCACGTTGAATACGTCGAAGGCAAGATCAAGTAATCAGCCGCTTCAGGCTGCATCCGCTACAACACGGTTCCTGCCGTCGCGCTTTGCCCTGTAGAGCGCCTGGTCCGCACGCTTGAGGAGCACCTCCGGCGTGTCCCCGCTCTGGCTGGCCGCAACACCAATCGAGATCGTCACCGGCAGCTGTTTCGAGGCCGACGTGACCATGAACGGCGCATCGGCAACCGACTGGCGCAGCCGCTCGGCCACCATGTAAGCGAAGCTGAGATCCGTATCCGGCATCACGACGACGAACTCCTCGCCACCAAAGCGGCAGGCCAGGTCGATCCCTCTCACGTTCGCCGAGATGCGGTTTGCAAACTCCCGCAGCACCTCGTCGCCGACGTCGTGGCCATAGGTGTCGTTGATCTGCTTGAAGAAGTCGACGTCCAGCATCAGGAATGACACCGGCTTTGCCCCGTCTGACAGCAGCGTGTTGAGGTGCCGCGACATGTAGCGGCGGTTGAACAGGCCCGTCAGCTGGTCGGTGATCGCCAGTTCGAGGCTGAGCTGCAGCGAGTGCTTGAGGCGGTCGGCGTAACGCTTGCGGCGCAGCTGCGTACGAACGCGGGCCACGAGCTCGTTCCGCTCAACCGGCCGCATCAGGTAGTCATTGACCCCGATATCGAGTGCGCGAACCATGCGCCTGAGATCGCCTTCATCCACCAGCGTGAGGATCGGCGTCTGGCGCGTGGCATCAAGGCTGCGCAGCGTGGCGCAGAACCTCAGGCCATCCTGCTTGTCGAGTGACAGGCTGGCAATGACGAGGTCGTAGTCCCCGCCCTTGGCGCGAATGATCGCTTCCGTTGTCTGGGGCACGATGTCGACATCATGGTCGCTCGCGAGCGTCTCGCTCATGCGCGCGGCATTCTGTTCGCGATCTTCCACGATCAGGATTCGGCCACGTCCCGGCGCCTCGCAGAACGACTTGTCGGGAGAATCGCCAAGACCCATGCTTTCGCCGGTGGCCTGCCGCAGGCGCAACTCGTCCACCATCGTCTTGAGGCGGACAAGGCTGCGAACGCGCGCAAACAGGGCAACGTCGTTCACGGGCTTCGTCAGGAAGTCGTCAGCGCCCGCCTCAAGACCCTGGATCCTGTCGGAAACCTGGTCGAGGGCCGTCACCATGACAACGGGAAGGTGGGCTGACGCCGGATTGGACTTGATGCGCCGGCAGACTTCGAAGCCGTCCATGCCCGGCATCATCACGTCCAGGAGGACGATGTCCGGAAGCTCCTTGTCGATCTGGGCGAGCGCCTGCTCACCGGAATTGGCTGTGACCACATCGAAGTACTCGGCGCCCAGCTTGGCTTCGAGGAGTTTGACGTTGGCCGGAATATCATCGACGACAAGGACGCGCGCGGTCATGGGATTTTTTCTCTTTAGCGCAGGAACTTGCGAACAGTCTCCAGGAAGTGCATGACCGAAATGGGTTTCGAGATGTAGGCCTCGCACCCGCCCTGCCGGATCTTCTCCTCATCGCCCTTCATCGCGAATGCGGTGACGGCGATAACCGGGATCTGCTTCAGCTTGTCGTCTTCCTTGAGCCACTTGGTGACTTCGAGGCCAGAAACTTCCGGCAGCTGAATGTCCATGAGGATCAGGTCCGGCGCGTGCTTGCGCGCCAGATCGAGAGCTTCCAGACCATCACGCGTCTGGATCGTCCTGTACCCATGAGCATCGAGGAGGTCATGGAACAGCTTCATATTCAGCTCGTTGTCTTCAACGATCAGAACTGTTTTTGCACTCGCGTCCATACCGCTCTCCGGATGAGGTTTTTTGTCCCCCATCTCTGCTTTCTGCGCCCCAGTCATCCGCACCCCCTTGGGAAGGTGCTTGTTTTTCGGGTCATATTTCACCTGAACAATGTTAAATAAGCTTTTCGGATTACCGCAAAGACAGCGAAGAATTGCAACCAAAGCTGTTCAAAATGGGACAGGAACCGACATGAAGCGCACGCATGCCTTGGATATCTCCGAGCGGGCTTTGATTTTCCTCGCAAATCGACCCTCGGACATTCAGCGTTTCTTAACTGCAAGCGGACTTGACGTGGACGACCTTCGCGCACGCGGTTCGGATCCCTCGATTCTCTCGGCTGCGCTCTCGTTTCTGGCAGAGGACGAATCACTCGCCAGGGAGTTCTCGGAAGCCGAAAGCCTGAAGCCCGGCCTGCTTCTGCAGGCCTGCGCAACACTCGATCCGAACGGATCCATGGCATGGTAGCCGCCCCACGCTTCGATGCGAACCGGCCCCTTCTCATCTGCGACGCAGACGAAGTACTGGTCGAGTTCATCAAGGGGCTCGAACGCTTCCTTGAACGCCAGGGCCTTCTCCTCGACCTGCAGTCGTTCCGCATCCATGGCAACGTGAAATACAGGGACAGCAAAGAGGTTGTCGCCGATGAACGTGTCACCCGCCTGATTGACGAATTCTTCGCGGCCGACACCGACAGCCTGGATCCCGTGCCGGGCGCGGCGGCCGCCCTCGCAGGGCTGCAGGACGAGGCGCAGGTGATCATTCTCTCCAACCTGCCCGCCAGCGCGAGGGAAGCACGCGCAGCCAACCTCGCAAGGCATGGAATGCGCTATCCCGTGATCGCCGGCAGCGGCCCCAAGGGGAATGTTATCCTGCCCATGATCGAAGGCATGCGGGCACCGGTTGTGTTTGTTGACGACCTGCCGCCACACCACGCCTCCGTTGCCAGCGTCACGCCACACGTGCATCGGCTGCACTTCGTTGCCGATGAGCGACTGGCGAAACTTGTTCCACCCAGCGCTCATGCGCACGCCCGTATCGACCAATGGCCACAAGCCGCAGACTGGATCCGGCAGGTGATCCGGAAAGGGTAGCGGGAGGCGCCTCATGAGCACCCTGTGCCGCGACTGCTTCACGACAAGCGGGGGGCCGGCGTCCCGCCGATGCCCGTCGTGCCGCAGTCCCCGCATGGTGAGCCACGAGGAACTGGACAGTCTTTCCGTCGCGCACATCGACTGCGACGCCTTCTACGCATCCATCGAGAAGCGGGATGATCCCTCGCTGCAGGACAAGCCGGTGATCGTGGGCGGCGGCAAGCGCGGCGTTGTCTCAACCTGTTGCTACGTCGCGCGAACGTTCGGCGTGAAGTCGGCCATGCCCATGTTCAAGGCGCTCGAAGCCTGCCCGCACGCGGTGGTCATCAGGCCCGACATGCAGAAATACGCGGTAGCATCGCGACAGGTCCGGGACCTGATGCTGGAAGTGACCCCGCTGGTTGAACCGCTCTCGCTCGACGAGGCATTCCTGGACCTGACCGGAACGGAGCGCCTGCACAAGGCAAGCCCGGCGCAGACTCTGGCGCGCCTCTCGCAACGCATCGAGGCGCAGGTCGGCATCACCGTTTCGATCGGATTGAGCTTCAACAAGTTCCTCGCAAAGATTGCGTCGGAACTCGACAAGCCGCGCGGCTTCCGGGTCATCGGCAAGTCCGAGGCAGTGGCGTTCCTGGACCCGAAGCCCGTGACCCTCATTCCGGGGGTCGGACGCGCCTTCGCACAATCGCTCGCACGCGAAGGCATCTTCACCATCGGCGATGCCAGGCGCCGCAATGTCCGAGAATTGACCTCGAAGTTCGGCAATAGTGGCCTGTGGATCCATCGCCTCGCCAACGCCGAGGACAACCGCCGCATCGAGCCCAGGTCTCCGGCCAAGGGCATTTCTGCCGAAACGACGCTTGAGAAGGATCTCGCCGAACGCGAAGCCCTGACCGCCATTCTCTGGTCACTCTGCGAAAAGGTGTCGGCCCGCGCCAAGGCCGCCACGCAGGGTGGCAAGGTCGTTCAGCTCAAGCTCAAGACGTCCCAGTTCAGGATCATCACGCGCCGAATGACCCTCGAGCGCCCAACGCAGCTTGCCCACCGGATCTTTGAAGCGGGCTCCACCATGCTCGCCCAGGAAGCCACGGGTACACATTATCGCCTGGTAGGCATCGGCATTGCCGAGCTTGTGCCGGAAACTCAATGCGACGAGGCTGATCTCATCGACACGACGGGCGCACGCAAGGGCGCAGCAGAACGCGCCATGGACAAGGTGAGGGAGAAATTCGGCTCCTCAGCCATAAAAAAAGGCCGTTCGCTGAAGGCGGACGGCACCTGACTTCACGAGAATTGCGACGGATGCGGCAGGTGGCCCCCTCGCATGCGCAAACGCGACTTGCAGCCGACGTGGCGCAACGCCCGGCTGCAGCAACAGCGGTTGGTGCCGCTCGGTCAGGGCACGTGACAGCACCGAATGACAGACCAGCACGGAGGCCGCGCACAGCGAATGGGCGCACCCCATGCTCCCGCTCGCCTGCCCCGGCGACTTTTGCTCGCCGTCGGCCTTGCGCACAGGTACCTGCTTGATGCCCGTGGCCGTGCACATCGCGACGTAGACGACACCATCGGCTCCGGCCAGCGGCAAATGAACGGGAAACGCCGCCCGCGTTGCAAGTGCTAGCGCGGACGCGACGAGAATGACTGCCCTGATGTGGCGAAACCCCGGCATGGTGAAATCACTCTACCGGCGCCTGCCAACCCCGTAATTGACCTGGGTCAATTCGGCCCGCCCCGGAGTGGTGCAGTTTCCTCTGGCGGATCATCGCCGCGAATGGCATTCACCATCCTCTGGATGTCAAACAACTGACAGGTTTCGGGACCATGAAGCTCCGCCAAGTGCTTGCCGTTCTGCCCGTGATGTTTCTTTCCGCGTGCATCGACGATGCAGGAACCCTGTCCGGGCCCGGCGTTGAGGAGCAGAACCTCGCCCAGGTCGAGGACGGGAAGGCCCTGGCGGAAGCCAACTGTGCCTCGTGCCATGCGGTCGGAAGGTCCGGGACGAGCCCCAACCCCAAAGCGCCGGTGTTCCGGACCGTGCTCAAGCGATACAGCGAAAACATGTTGCGCACGGAGCTGGCCGAAGGCATGCGGGTCACGCACGATCCCATGCCGCAGTTCCAGTTCCGGCCAGAAGCCGTGGACAGCCTGATCGCCTACCTGAAGTCGATCGAAGTGAAGAGCGCTGGCGAAACCCTTGTCGAGCAGCGCTGCGCCAAGTGCCATGCCGTGGGCATGACGGACACGAGCCCTTATCCCGGCGCACAGCCTTTCCGGAACCTGGGCCAGCGCTGGCGCCGCGACCAGCTGCGCCAGGCATTGCTCGTCGGCATCATCGCGGAGCATGACAAGGCTGATGTGCGGGTTCCGCCGATGAAACTGACAGCAGCTGAGGCTGACAGCTTCCTTGAATATCTCGACAGCATCGCCACGCGCGAGAACCCGGCACCTCGCTGAACGAAAATGGCCGCCGGAAGAACCGGCGGCCACAGTTTTTCAGGAAGCAGTCGGCAGCAGGACTTACTTGCCGCCCCAGCCGCAGGTCGCGCCCTGGTTCTGCTCCTTCAGGTAGCCCATCAGGGGCTGGAAGTACTCGATCAGCGCCGAGCCATCCATTTCCTTGCCGCCTGTCAGCGTCTGCAGCGTCTCAGGCCACGGCTTGGACGCGCCGGCCGCAAGCATGTCCATGAACTTCTTGCCGGCCTCCTTGTTGCCATACACGTCGCACTCATGCAGCGGCCCCTTGAAGCCTGACGCTTCACACAGTGCCTTCTGGAACTGGAACTGGAGCACGAACGCCAGGAAATAGCGCGTGTAGGGCGTGTTGCCCGGGATGTGGTACTTGGCACCCGGATCGAAGTCCTCTTCCGAGCGTGACACTGGCGCCGAAACGCCCTGGTAGTTCTCGCGCAGCGACCACCAGGCCGCATTGTACTGATCGGGCTTCACTTCGCCGCTGAAAACCTTCCAGCGCCACTGGTCGACAAGCTTGCCCCACGGCAGGAACACGATCTTGTCCAGCGCCCACTTCATCTGCGAGTTGACCACGGCCTTCGGATCCATGGTCTGGCTGGGAACCAGGCCGATCTTGTTGAGGTGCGCCGGCGTCAGCGACAGCGTGATCGTGTCTCCGATCGCTTCATGGAACCCGTCATGCGCACCCGACTGGAACATCGGCTGCAGCGGGTTGTAGCTCAGGTCATAGTAGATGTGGCCGAGCTCGTGATGGATTGTCGTGAGTGAATCCTCGTCAGGCTCGATGCACTGCTTGATGCGCACGTCACCCTGCATGTTCATGTCCCACGCGCTGGCGTGGCAGACCACATCGCGGTCACGCGGACGGGTCAGCAGGGACTTCTGCCAGAAGGACTCCGGCAGCTTCTGCATGCCAAGGGAGACATAGAAGTCCTCTGCCATCTTGGTCATCTTCACCGAGATGGCGGCATCGGCCTTGTAGGACAGTTCGGCAATCTCGACAGGCGTCTTAGCCTTCGGGTTCTCCGTCTTGAGGCGGCTGAACTCCTGCTCCCGCAGCTTCTTGAGCGAGCTTGTCACATCGAGACTGGCGACACCCTTGTACGGCTCGACCAGCGGATAGATGTTCGACCACTGCTGCGCCCACATGTTGCCAAGCAGGTGCGACGGGATCTTGCCATCCTTCGGAACAATGGCATCGCCATACTTGGCGTTCAGCTTGCCGCGCACATAGCAGTGCAGCTGCTCGTACAGCGGCTTGACCTGCGTCCACAGCCGCTCCGTTTCCTGTGCAAACGCATCCGGCGGCATGTCATAGCCGCCGCGCCACACTTCGCCGGCATCGGCAAATCCCATTTCCTTCGCGCCGGTATTCACGATCTCGACGAAGCGCTGGTAGTCCTTGCGGATCACGCGCGCCGTCTCCTGCCAGCCCTTCCACGCCGCCGCGCGGGCCTCCGGCGTCTCATCCGGATTGTTGATGATCTTTTCGATCTCGGTAAGGTTGAGGCAGTCATTCGCTGACCGGCACCACTTGGCCGAGCCGTAGTTGGCTTCCATCTTGGAGAGGATCTTCGCAAGCTCGGCCTGCAGGGCCGGATCGCTCGGGGCTGGCGCGGACACGTTCTTCAGCAGCATGAGCGCGCGCGCCGTGTCGGGCTTGAGGCCCTTCACGTTGTTGAAGCGCTTCGCTTCCTCGACCTTGCGCGACTGCCACGCGAGGAACTCCTCGCTGGCGCGCGATGCGATCATCTGCGAGTCATCCGTGATGTAGGTGGCCTGCAGCCACGCGGCTGAACTCTGGTAGGGCAGCATCCGCTTCAGGTCGGCATTCAGGCCTTCCACGAACTTGTCGGCCTCTTCAGGCGTCGCGGGTCCTGATGTGCCCGAACCGCCTCCACAGCTGGATACCAGCATGGCACAGCCGAGGAGCAGTGCCGCCTTGAGATTGCGCATGAGAATTTCCTTCAAACAGACTCTGATGGCCGGGACGAATAGCACGGCCCTTGCCGATGGCGCGAGGCCGCAGCCACCGCATCAACAGGCTGTGAACGGTTCTCTGAGCCCCTGGGTCCGGCAAACACCGCCGAATCAAGGAGCGGTTGAGTTAAGGCTCAGCCTTTCGCGAGCTGGGACCCCATCATCTGGTGCAGCATGTTCATGGCCTTGAGCGGTCGCACCATGACCTTGAAATGCGTGATCTGCCCTTCGCCATTCCAGGTGATCATGTCGATCCCGTTGATGCGAATGCCCTCGATCTCGTTCACGAACTCGAGGATGGCCCCTGTCTCGTTCTGCCACTGCCCGACATAGTGAAAGCCGGGTCCGCCAAGAACGACGAAAGCTGCCTTGAGGTACTTGAATGTGATGTCGCGCCCGCGTTGGGGCGTGTGAACCACGGGGCTTTCAAACACGACGTCCGGGTGCAGCATGTCCCAGAGCGCCCGCTCATCGTGGTTCTTCGTGTAGTCAAGCCACTTGGCGAGATGCGACGCGTTCATGCTCCAGCTCCGTGCGATAGGCCGAACAAGCGCCTGGCCACCCGGCAGCCCGCATGCGCGGACCATCGAAACCTTATGGCGGCAGCGGACACACGGTCAACCGGCATCGAGAATGCGCTGGTAGGCCAGCATGATCCTGTCACGCACATCCGGCGCCTGCAGGTTGATCGCTGCCGCAAGGTTGCGCAGCTCAAAGCGAAGGTCATGGACCTGGTCGAGCAGTGACAAGACCATCACCAGTGTGTCCTCGTCGAATTCAGCACGGCTTTCAAGATCGCGAAGCAGGCGCACGCGCGCGACGTCCACATCGCGATAGACGGGCATGCCTTCCACCCGTTCAGGGCGTACCCATCCCAGGCGAATCCAGCGATGCAGGCGGGCCGGCATGAGATCCGGCAACTGCGCAACGAGTTCATCTTCCCGAATGGCAACAATCATGACACGTCCGTCCTCGGATTGTATGCGTTGCGCTCCTTCCAGCCCTTCATGAAGGCTTCAAGCTCGCTGTCGATCGTCTTGGGAAGAACGATCTTGAGCTTGATCAATTGGTCCCCATGACCACCGGCGCGCGCCCTGATGCCCTTGCCCTTCAGCCTGAGAACCTGACCGGACGACGCCCCCTTGGGAATGGACATGGAAACGCGCCCGGAAATCGTCGGAATTTCCACCTTCGCTCCCAGCACCGCTTCGTCGATGGTGATAGGCAGTTCAAGATGGATGTCATCGGCCCTTCGCTCGAACTGCGGATGCGGCCGAACATGGATCTCGATCAGGGCGTCGCCTGGCTCGGCGCCATTCGGTCCAGCTTCCCCCAGCCCCTTGAGCCTGAGCACCTGCCCCTCGGTCACACCCTCCGGGATGGCGACGTTGAGCGGCTTGCCGTCCGGCATGGTGATCCGCGTTTGCCCGCCCCTCGCCGCGGTGATGAAGTCGACGTCGAGATGGTAGTGCGTATTGCGTCCCCGGCTTCGGCGGGCAGACCGCGAGGCGCCAAAGAAGTCCGAGAAGAGGTCGGACATGTCGCCAAGGTCATCAAACCCATGGGCAGACTGATAGTGACGGGCGCCACCACGGCTCGCATAGTCGCCATAGAACGGCCCGCCTGGAGCCTGCTGCTGTCCCTCGGCATCGATTTCGCCGCGGTCGAACTTCTTCCGCTTCTCCTCGTCGCCGATGATGTCGTAAGCCGCGGAAACCTCCTTGAAGCGCTCCGCGCGTGTCTTGTCCCCCGGATAGAGGTCCGGGTGCAGTTGCTTGACGAGCTTCCTGTATGCGCTCTTGATCTCTTCCGCGCTGGCCGTCTTCGGGACGCCCAGCACGGCATAGGGGTCTTGTGCCATTTTCCTGAGTTCCGTCTTCCGGAAACCCTAGACATAGGTACGAACTGGCTGATTCGCCAGACCTTGACGCCCTAGCTGCTGCCATCCAGCGTCATGAGCGGACCGTAGAGTTCCGGCCGCCTGTCACGGAACATGCCCCACGAACGACGCGCATCCGCGATCTGGTCAAGATCGACGCTGGCAAGCACAACCGCTTCGGCATCACGCCCCGCCTCCGCCAGGATTTCCCCGGTCGGTCCGGCAATGAAAGACGTCCCGTAAAACGTGATC
This sequence comes from uncultured Flavobacteriaceae bacterium, assembly GCA_964646885.1. Taxonomy (GTDB): domain Bacteria; phylum Pseudomonadota; class Alphaproteobacteria; order Micropepsales; family Micropepsaceae; genus SZUA-430. Next base: position 6,800 of record CAZYFM010000030.1, on the reverse strand, counting down.
TCGCAGCTCTCCCCCACTTCGCGGCCGATGCGATTGGAGGCGATCAGGGGCACATAATTCGCACCTGCATGTCCCTGCATCACCCGCCGCCAGTGTGCTGACGAGTCAACGGGCGGCGCCGGAGGCGGCTCCGACCCGATGGCCGTCGGATAGCACAGGACTTCGGCGCCCAGCAGGGCCATCGAACGCGCGCACTCGGGAAACCACTGGTCCCAGCAGATACCCGCACCGACCTTTCCGAACCGCGTGTTCCAGACCTTGAACCCCGTGTCCCCCGGATTGAAATAGTACTTCTCCTGGTAGCCGGGACCGTCGGGAATATGTGACTTGCGATAGAGGCCGAGGATCGATCCATCGGCGTCGATCATCGCAAGCGAATTGAAATGAGCCGCATTGGCACGCTCGAAGAATGACACCGGGAGCACCACGCCGAGTTCGCGCGCAAGCGCGGAAAAGCGCTTCAGCAACGGATGGCCTTCGAAGGGTTGTGCCAGCGCGAAGTGTCGCGCCAGCTGGTCCTTGCAGAAATAGGGGGTCTCGAAAAGTTCCTGCACAAGGATGATCTGCCCGCCCTTGGCATGCGCGGCACGCACAAGCGCTTCGGCACGTTCGATGTTCTTCTGGCTGTCCTCGCCACAGGCCATCTGCGTGGCGGCCAGCGTAACCTGCCTCATGGTTCAGAACCTTTCTGGTTTGAGGGGCGAACCGGAAGGCTGCTGCATCGTAATGCAATGCAGGCCGCCACCGCCCTCAACAATGTCAAGGCAGGGCACCTGCAGGATGCGGCGATCCGGAAAAACGCGCTGCATGATGCGCATGACATCTGCGTCAGCGGGATCGTCAAACGAGGGAATGACCAGCCCGTAATTCGCGAAACAGAAATTGATGTAGCTCATGTCGAGGCGCCGGCCGTCATGCCGGTCGCGTGGACGCGGCTCCGGCAGCTCGATGATCTCCAGCGGCTGGCCTCGCGCGTCCCGCGCCGCACGCAACCGCGCGACGTTGTCCTTCATGACGCGGTCATTGTAGCCACCGTCATGCGGTGGCGTGTGCACCAGCACCCTGCCCGGCCCCGCAAAGCCGACAATGTTGTCCACATGACCATCGGTCTCGTCGTCCTCGAGGCCTTCTCCGAGCCAGATGACGCGCGTGATTCCGAGATAGATCGCGAGCCGCTCCTCGATCTGTTGCCGGGTCAGGTTCGGATTGCGGTTCTCGTTCAGGAGGCACTGCTCTGTCGTGATCAGGGTACCCAACCCGTCAACGGCAATCGACCCGCCTTCGAGCACCATTGGCCCTTCATAGGCGCGCATGTCCAGCGCCTCCAGCAGCGCTCCACCCAGCGCGGCATCATTGTCGTGCGGATGATACTTGTTGCCCCAGGCGTTGAAGCGCCAGTGAACGCCCGCAATCCCGTCCTGCCCGTCCGTCACGAACAGGGGGCCGATGTCGCGCATCCATGAATCGTCGATGTCAAACGTCGCAAAGCCGATACCCTTGCCGCAGGCCAGGCGAGCCTCATCGTGGTCTTCCGGCCTGACGACCATCGTCACTTTTTCGAATCCCGAGATGGCTCTCGCTGCGGCGGCGAAACTGACCCGCGCGCGAAGCAGGCCTTCGAGGGACCCCCAGGGCTCGGCGCGGCAAGGCCAGGCCAGCCAGGTTCGCTCGTGCGGAACCCACTCGCCCGGCATGTACAGACCGTCACGGACCGGACAGCGGTCGTCAGCGTCAAGCCGTTTTGTCATGAAACTGCATGATCCCCGAGTTGCAAGCCGTTGAACAATTTGCGAGTTTCCCTTCTCGCACGGCCCAATGCAATCCGCAAAGCCGGAATGAAGAACTCGCAAGGATCATCCATGACTGGTCGCGTAGACTCCCGTCTCAAGGAACTTTCCATCACGCTCCCCAAGGCCGTCGCGCCAGTGGCAAACTACGTGCCTTACGTTGTCACGGGAAAGCTCGTCTTCATTTCGGGTCAGGTGACGCTGGGACCGAACGGCCTGGAGTACGTGGGACAGGTTGGAAAGGACTTCTCGGTCGAGGAAGGCCAGGCCGCTGCACGCCTGTGCGCGCTGAACCTCATTGCCCAGCTGCGCGAGGCTTGCGGCGGAAATCTTGACCGCGTGACGCGTTGCGTGAAGGTCACCGGCTTCGTGAACGCCGTTCCCGGCTTCGCCCAGCATCCGGAAGTGATCAACGGCGCATCCGACACGATCGTCCAGGTATTCGGTGACATCGGCAAGCACGCCCGCGCCGCCGTCGGCGCCGGATCGCTGCCGCGCAACGTCGCCGTCGAGGTGGAAGCCGTATTCGAGATTGACTGACCTGACAGCAGCATCCGGATGAAGGGGCAAGCAGTCAGGCTCAACAGCGCGATGTCGGACATTCCGGCATCCGTGTGGGACGGGCTTGCCTGTGCACCCGGCCAGCCCCACAACCCCTTCGTCAGCCACGCATTTCTTCTGGCTCTGGAGCAGAGTGGCTCCGTAGGCGAAGGCACAGGCTGGCATCCCGCTCACGTGACCCTTGAGGAAGGCGGCTCAACGATTGCGGCAGCGCCTGCCTATGTGAAGTCCCACTCTTACGGCGAGTACGTCTTCGACCATGGCTGGGCCCAGGCGTTCGAACGCGCGGGCGGCAGCTACTATCCGAAACTGCAGGTCGCGGTGCCCTTCACGCCGGCAACCGGCCCCAGGCTTCTCACCGGCGGCGACAGCTCTCGCCTGGCCCCGCTGAGCCAGGCGCTCAAGTCTGTCTGCGCACGCCTCGACCTGTCGTCGATCCATGTCACGTTCCAGACCGCCGACGAAGCCGCAGCCCTCGCCCGGAATGGCTATCTGCAGCGCAATGACCAACAGTTCCACTGGACAAACGAAGGCTATGCAACATTTGATGACTTCCTCGCACGGCTATCGTCGATCAAGCGCAAGAACCTGAAGCGCGAGCGGCGGGAAGCCCTGTCTGCCGGCATCGAGGTCGAGCACGTCACGGGAGCAGGCCTGACCGAGGCGCACTGGGATGCCTTCTTCCGCTTCTACATGGACACCGGCTCCCGCAAGTGGGGTTCTCCCTACCTGACACGGGAGTTCTTCTCTCGGGTCGGCAGCACGATGGCAGACCGGATCGTGCTGATCATGGCCCGCAGGGAAGGACGCTACATCGCCGGCGCGCTGAACTTCATCGGATCCGACACGCTGTATGGCCGCAACTGGGGCGCCGTCGAGCACCACCCTTTCCTTCATTTCGAGCTCTGCTACTACCAGGCCATCGACTTTGCGATCGCACGCGGGCTGAAGGTAGTGGAGGCCGGCGCACAGGGCGAACACAAGCTCGCCCGGGGCTACCTGCCCGTGAAGACCTGCTCGTCGCACTGGATCATGCACGATGGCCTGCGCACGGCCGTCGCCCGCTACCTCGAGGAAGAACGCGCGCGCGTGAGCGAGGACATCGAGTTCCTCCGGGATCACGGACCGTTCCGCAAGACAACCGATTGATGGAGTGACACCATGGCCTATGACAACCAGAACATCTTCGCCAAGATCATTCGCGGCGAGGCGCCGTGCTTCAAGGTCTTCGAGGACGAGCACACGCTCGCCTTCATGGACATCATGCCCCAGGCCGAGGGCCACACGCTCGTCATCCCGAAGGAGCCGGCCGAGAACATCTTCGACCTGAGCGCCGACGGCGCAGCCGCACTCGCACGGACGACGAAGCGGATTGCGGAAGCCGTGCGAAAGGTGACGGGGGCCCCCGGCGTCATGCTGGCGCAGCTGAATGGTTCTGCCGCAGGCCAAACCGTCTTCCATATCCATTTTCACGTGATTCCGCGTAGTTCCGGCATTGACCTCGCCCTCCATGCGCGCGAGAAAGCCGACTTCACGAAGCTCAAAGCCCTGGCAGAGAAGATCGCTGCCGCCGTTCAGTAGGCAAACCCGGATGACGAAGATTGCAATCATTGGCGCCAGCAGGGGCTGCGGTCTTGAGACCCTCAAGGATGCACTCTCGCGCGGTTGGTCGGTGAGTGCCATCGCCCGCAATCCCGAGCAGTCCGGTCTCAAGGATGCAAGGCTTGCCTGGTACAAGGGTGACGCGCGCAACGAACTGCTGCTCGAGCAGGCGCTCAAGGATTGCGAGGCGGTCGCCGTCACGCTCGCGGCGCCTGTGGGTCGCGAACGCGTCACGCTCTTCTCCGAGGCGGTCACGAACATCATGACCGTGATGAACAGGCAGGGCGTGAGGCGACTGGTGTTCCTGAGCGGCCTTGGCGCCGGCGACAGTCGCGGCAGCGGCGGCTTTCTCTACGAGAAGATCTTCTACCCGCTGGTCCTTGCCCGCAACTACGAGGACAAGAACCGCGCCGAAGCGCTGATCATGAAGTCCCACAAGGACTGGACGATCCTCCGGCCGGGCGTATTGACGAACCGCAAGCGCAAGGGCCAGATCAAGGTGCTCGCAAATCCGCAGGAGTATCGCGGCGGTTCAATCAGCCGAGCTGACGTGGGTCACTACATTTGCGAGTGCATCAGGAACAATCTGAACGTCCACCAGACACCGGTTCTGGTCTCCTGAAGGCGCCCTACTCGTAGAGCGCAACGCCGATCCGCATCTTGCCGTTCGGCTCCGGCGTGAACATCACGAGGAACTTGCGCTTCACTTCGCACGCTGTCGCCGACCAGAGTTCTTCCCACGGCTTTCCCGGACGCCGCACGGTGCGCAGCGACGTGTCCACCATGAACGCACCTTCTTCGCAGCCGGAACGCATGGCAATGCCGTTGGCCTCGCGGAAAACGAGCTGCATCGCTTCCTGCTGCAGGCGTGGACCGGCGACGGTCCGCCCCGGCATGCCCAGGCGAAGCTCTGCCGGCTGGTTGCCGCGCAGGTAGACAAAGACGTTGTGAACCCTGTCGCTCCAGCATCCATTGCCGATGACGACAAGGCGCCAGATGCCGGGTTGGGAGGGGTCGCGCCTCAGTGACAGGTCTTCGGCATCAACATGATCTGCGCCGGCAAACTCGAAAACCCGCTTCATGCCACACGGCGGCGCAATCATCCGGTCGAGATTGATGAGCAGCACCGCGATGCGGTTGGCCATCTGGGGCGTGGTCTCGCCACGCGCCAGCAGCTGCGGAAAATTGCCGCGAATGCTGACGTTCTCGTCCGCAAGGGCCACCCCCATCGCCAGGAAAAAAGCAGCAAGGGAGGCAAGCGCACGCGTCATTTCACCAGCTCTGGCTCTTTCGGTTCGGATCCTTCGCCGTCCTCGACGTCGCTGTCCGTGCCGTCAACGCTGGCAGGCAATTGTGGCGCTTCGATGATGTCGAAGACCAGCCCTGACTTGTCGGGGTTCAGCATGACCTTGACCGTACCACCGCGCAGCAGCCGTCCGAAGAGGATCTCCTCGGCCAGCGGCTTCTTGATGGATTCCTGGATGAGGCGCGCCAGCGGACGGGCGCCAAACGCCTCGTCATAGCCCCGCTCGGCAAGCCAGTTCGTGGCCTCGGGCGAGAGTTCGAACGTGACATTGCGATCGCCAAGCTGCACCTCGAGCTGCAGCACGAACTTCTCGACGACGCGACCCACCACGTCCGGCGACAGGGCGCTGAAAGGCACCACGGCGTCAAGGCGGTTGCGGAACTCGGGCGTGAACAGGCGCTTGATGGCCTCGCTGTCCTCTCCGTCGCGCTTGCCGCGACCGAAGCCGATCGACTCCTTGGCGGCATCGGCGGCACCCGCGTTGGTCGTCATGATCAGCACCACGTTCCTGAAATCGACCTTCTTGCCGTTGTGGTCCGTGAGCTTGCCATGGTCCATGACCTGCAGCAGCACGTTGAACAGGTCGGGATGCGCCTTCTCGATTTCGTCGAGCAGCAACACGCAGTGCGGGTGCTGGTCGACACCATCCGTCAGCAGGCCCCCCTGGTCATAGCCGACATAGCCCGGAGGCGCGCCAATCAGGCGGCTGACCGAGTGTCGCTCCATGTACTCCGACATGTCGAAGCGCAGGATTTCGACACCCAGGATTTTCGCGAGCTGTCGCGCGACTTCGGTCTTGCCGACTCCGGTCGGGCCGGAAAACAGGTAGCAGCCGATCGGCTTCTCGGGATCCCGCAGGCCCGCACGCGCCATCTTGATCGCTGCCGAAAGCGCCTTGATCGCCTCGTTCTGCCCGAACACCACGTGGCTCAGGTTCATCTCGAGGTCACGCAGCGACTCGATGTCGTTCTTCGACACCGTCTTGGGTGGAATGCGTGCCATCTTCGAGATCACATCCTCGATCTCCGGCACATCGATGACCTTCTTGCGCTTGGCTTCCGGCAGGAGCATCTGCGAAGCGCCGGTCTCGTCGATGACGTCGATCGCCTTATCCGGCAACTTCCGGTCATTGATGTACTTGGCGGAAAGCTCCACGGCGGCCTTCACGGCGTCATTCGTGTACTTCACCTTGTGATATTCCTCGAAGTAGGGCTTGAGGCCCTTGAGGATCTTCACCGCATCCGCGATCGAGGGTTCGCCCACGTCGATCTTCTGGAAGCGACGGGCCAGCGCACGGTCCTTCTCGAAGTGCTGCCTGAATTCCTTGTAGGTGGTCGATCCCACGCAGCGCAGGCTGCCGGACTGCAGTGCCGGCTTGAGCAGGTTCGACGCATCCATGGCACCGCCGCTTGTCGCGCCGGCACCGATCACGGTGTGGATCTCGTCGATGAACAGGATCGCACCCTTGAACTGCTCAAGCTCCTTGATGACGTTCTTCAGGCGCTCCTCGAAGTCGCCGCGATAGCGCGTGCCCGCGATGAGCG
>CAZYFM010000029.1:0-30792 GCA_964646885.1 uncultured Flavobacteriaceae bacterium | reverse complement strand
GTCGGGCCAGCTGTTCAGCGGGGCAAAGCGCTGATTGCCGGTTCCAGCTCCGCCGCGACCGTCTGCAGTCCGGTAGGTGCCGGCGCTGTGCCACGCCATGCGGATGAACAGGCCACCATAGTGTCCCCAGTCCGCGGGCCACCAGTCCTGCGAGTCCGTCATCAGCGCGTGCAGGTCCTTCTTCAGCGCGGTGTAGTCGAGTTCGCCGAAAGCCTTCGCGTAGCTGAAGTCAGCGTCCATCGGGCTGGACTGCGGCGCATGCTGGTGGAGGATCCTGAGATTAAGCTGGTTCGGCCACCAGTCACCATTCGATTGCGCCCGAGACGTTGCGTGCGGCGCAGCCCCATGCATCACGGGGCACTTTCCAGTCTTTCCCTTGTCGTTCGCGGTCATCGTTCCTCCTGTGCGCCTCATGGCGCTGTCATTGCTGAATCCTACGGACCCGCCCCATTCGACTGAAGCGAATTAAATGTGTATTTTTGATCGCTTTTATCGTTTACTTGTCCGTGGTGTCATGATGGCGCTGCCGCTTGTGGCGGCAAGCGCGCGTCACGTTGCGCCCGGGACTTGCATGATCGGGATGTGGTGGCACAGACGTGCGGAAACAAGCGGCGGCAACCGACTGTCGGGTAGGCGCTACGGCTTCAGCCTGGCGTGAGGACCATCTTGAGTGCGCCAGCCTCGCGACGGTCGAACATGCGGTAGGCCTCGGCACCTTGCGTCAACGGCAGGCGATGGCTGATGTAGCGTTCCGGCCTGAGACGCCCCGAGCGGATCAACGGGAACAAAGTGGGCAATTCCTCGGGCACCGAGCAGGTGCCAATGCGGAAGGTGAGGCCTGCCGCAAAGGCGCGCTCCAGCGGGAATGAATATCGGCGGGACTGCTGCACGCCAATCACCGATACCGTGCCGCGCCGTCCGATCAGGCGCAGCGAGAGATCAACCGTCGCGTCGCTGCCCACAGCCTCGACGACGCAGTCGAGTTTTCGGTCATGCGTGGCCTCGCGGATCGTTTCGAGTGCTGCATCGGGATGCAGCGCGACAGCGCCCAGCTTTTCAGCCAGGGCCCGGCGTTCGGCCACCGGGTCAATCGCGTAGACGACATGCGCACCCATGACCCAGGCGCTTTCGACGGCCATGAGACCGATCGGTCCCAAGCCAATGACGGCGACGCTGCTGCCGGGCCTTATGTCTGCGTTGCGTGCGCCAAACCAGGCTGTTGCCATGGCGTCCGTCATCATCAGCGCCTGGTCCTGCGTGATCCCTTCCGGGATCTTCACGGCATTCATGTCGGCGGCGGGCACGCGGAAGGCTTCAGCCTGAACACCCTGAAGTCGCGCCGACAGTCCGTAACAGCCCGCGCCATTGTTCTCGCAGCCAATCACATTGCCTGACAGACACGAGCGGCAGGCGCCGCAGCCCACGGCGGCCGGCATCATCACCATGTCACCGGGCTTCACGCGCGTCACGGCGCGACCCACTTCCATGACTTCGCCGACTGCCTCGTGGCCCACGCAGAAGCCGACATCCTGGGAGAACCCGTGTCCGTGATAGATGTGAAGATCGCTGCCGCAGATCGAGCAGGCCGTCATCTTCACGATCGCATCGCGATCGGACATGAGCCTGGGATCATCCATGGCTTCGCAGCGAATGTCCCGTTCGCCGTAGTACCTGAGAGCCTTCATCACGCGTTCCTTCCCTGCCCCCTAGAGCGACAAGCCGCCGTCGACAATGAGCGTGTGGCCCGTGACATAGGATGCCAGCGGAGAGGCGAGGAAGATCGCGGCGCCCGCCATGTCTTCGGGCAAGCCGAGACGTCCCTGCGGAATGTTCGCCAGCGCACCTGCGCGCCGTTGCGGGTTTTCGGTCGTGACCTTGGTGAGCTTCGTGTCGACGAGTCCGGGAGCCAGGCCATTCACCCGAATGCCGTCACGCGCCCAGGCCTGACCCAGCGTCTTGGTCAGGCTGATCGCACCGGCCTTTGACGCCGCGTAGGCCGGATTGCCGACGTTGGCCTTCAAGCCCGAAATCGAACTCACGATGATGAGGGAGCCTTTTGTGGCAGCCAGCTGTTCGCGAAACTTGCGGGCACAGTTCATGAGGCTGTCGAGGTTCACCGCCATGACCCTGTCCCAGCCGGGTCGCTCGAACTCGCCCTTCTTGTAGACGACCGTGCCCTGGCAGAGCACGAGCACGTCGAGCGAGGCGAACGGCGCAGGCGCCTTTTCAATGGCATCCGGGTCGCCAACATCCACGCAGTCATAGCCGAGACCTGACAGGTCCGACCCTTCTTCCGGACTGTAGTCGGCGGCCCTGGCCCGGGTGCCCCAGACGTGCACCTTGCCACCGCGCTGGCGGAAGCCATGGGCAATGCCATTGCCGATGCCGCTTGAACCGCCCACGACGAGAACGTTCCTGCCGCTGAAATCCGTGTCGCCCTTCATGGTCTTTCCCGATTGCTGATGTTGTCCGATGCATGTCGGTGACGAGGCACTCTGTCAATTGAGAGGGGCTTGCGGCGGCGGACTGCGGCCGCTATATCGTCTGCAATTGAGTTTCATTCTTAAATACTGGTGCTGCCATGATCCGCTTTTTCTCGCTTCTTCTCACGACCTGCCTCTTGGGCGGAGCCGCGTTTGCCGGCGAGGTCAACGTTCTCTCGGCCCGGCATTACGGAAGCGACCAGGCGCTTTGGGACGCGTTCACGCGCTCGACCGGCATCAAGGTCAATGTGGTGGAAGCCGAGCACGACCAGCTGGTGCAGCGCCTCAAAAGCGAAGGCGCCGGCTCACCTGCGGATGTGCTGATCACCGTCGATGCAGGACGCCTGTCGCATGCGTCTGACGCCGGCCTGCTGCAGCCCGTGCGCATCCCGTCGCTTGATGCGCTGCTGCCTGCCCACCTTCGTCACCCGGACGGAAACTGGTACGGCCTCGCCGTTCGCGCCCGTGTGCTTGTGTATCACAAGGATCGCATCAATCCTTCTCAGATCCAGACCTATGAATCGCTCGCTGATCCGCGCCTGAAAGGCAAGCTGCTTACGCGGAGCGGCACCAACATCTACAATCTAGGACTGGTGGGCTCGATCATCGCGGCGCATGGCGTCGACAAGACCCGCGCTTGGGCCCGCGGCGTCGTCGCCAATCTTGCGCGACCGCCGCAGGGCGGCGACACCGACCAGATCAAGGCCGTGGCCGCCGGCGTCGGCGACGTGGCGATCTCGAACTCGTACTACCTTGCCCGCCTTATCTCGTCGGACAAACCGGAAGATCGCGCGATCACCAGCCGCCTCGGCGTCGTGTTTCCGAACCAGGGCGACCGCGGCACGCACGTGAACATTTCGGGTGCTGCCATCACGAAGCACTCCCCCAACAAGCAAAACGCGATCCGTTTCGTCGAATTCCTGCTGTCGCCTGAAGCGCAGCGACTCCTGACCAATGGAAGCCTCGAGTATCCGGCCAATCCCAAGGTCGCTCCGCATCCGGTGCTGGCCGGGTTCGGTCCCTTCCGCCAGGATGCCATCAACGCCGCCGCTTTTGCGAAGAACAGCATCGAGGCCTCGCGCATCATGGACGAGACCGGCTGGAAGTAGGCTTCAGCCTTCTTTCGGGAAGGCAAAAGCAAGCCTCGGGTCGAGCGCGAGAGATACACGCGCGCCGGCCTGCGGCTTCGGCCCCAGCGGCATGCGCGCCTGCAAGGGTTCGCGCAGGCCGGTTGACGGCAAAGGGTCGAGCTCCACCATCATTGTGGCACCGAGTATTCGCGCCGCGCGAATGACGGCATGGGCTTCGGTTCCAGTTGACACCAGCAAGCCCGACGTGCGCACGACAACATCTGCAGGACCATCCGGCAACGCGCTTGCCTCAATCGCGCCAAAGGGTGTCTCTGCCCTGCCCGCCCTGACATTTGCCGGAATGACATTCGCATCCCCGAAGAAGCTCGCGACGAAGCGGTTAGCCGGGGCGAAGTAGAGCTGTTCAGGCGCGGCCACCTGCTGGATCACGCCGTTGCCCATCACAGCGACCTGGTCCGCCACGTACAGCGCTTCTTCCGGGTCGTGCGTGACGAAGAGCACCGACGTTCCAATGCGGTTCAGCAGCGATACCATCTCGCGCCTCACCTGCTGGCGCAGCACGACATCGAGGTTCGAGAACGGCTCATCGAGCAGCAAGACGCCCGGCTCGGGTGCCAGTGCGCGCGCAAGCGCCACGCGCTGCTGCTGACCGCCTGACAATTGATGCGGATACAGATGACCCAGCCCCTCGAGGCCAACGAGTTCGAGCAGTTCAGCGATCTTGCCCTTTCGACCGCTTCGGGCCCCCGCCAGGCCAAAGCCAACATTCTCCGCGACCGTGAGGTGCGGAAAGAGCGCCAGATCCTGGAACAGGAGGCCGATGTCGCGACGCTCGGGGGGCACGAACACGCCTGGGCCTGCCACCATGCGGCCATTGACGAAGACCTCGCCACTCTCCGGCGTCTCGAGGCCCGCCGCGATACGCAGCGCCGTGGTCTTGCCGCTTCCGGATGGTCCGAGAAGTGCCACGACCTGAGCCTTGCCCACTTCCAGCGTGAAGTCTTCGAGCGCAACTTTTCGGCCGTAGAGGTGCCGCACGCCCCTGAATGCCAGAACCGTCATGACGCGCGTGCTCCCTGCTCGCGATGACCGGGACGGACCTGACGCAAGCCAAAGCAAATGATGACGACGGGAAGCAATCCCACCAGTGCGATGACGAGCGCGGGCACGGCTGCGAGGTCGAGACGCTCGGTCGTCGCCAACTGGAATGACTCCGTTGCCAGCGTGTCAAAGTTGAAGGGCCGCAGGATCATCGTTGCAGGCAGCTCCTTCACGACGTCGACGAGCACGAGCGCGCAGGCGGCCAGCAGCGTGCCGCGCATCATTGGCAATTCCACCCGCCAGGCGATGGCCAGGCGACGCAGCCCGAACATCCTTGCCGCCTCAGCGAAGCGTGGACCCTGCTGAACATAGGCTGCATCAACAGGGCCATGGGCAACGGCAAAGAAGCGAACAAGATAGGCATACATGAGAACGGCAAAGGATCCGGACAGCAGCAGGCCTGCGCCGTTGGCAAGTACGCCGCTCGACCTCAGAAGCGCGTCGATCGCGCCCGCTACCATCAGCAAGCCCACTGCCACGACGACACCCGGTGTCGCGTATCCGAGGTGCGCGAAGCGAACCACGCCCCGCCACATTCCCATTGCGCGGCCCATCGCGAGCGACGTTGCGGCGGACAGCGCCACGATCCCCAAAGCGGCAACAAACGCCAGTAGGCCCGTATTTGTCGCGAGTTCCACCAGGCGCGACTGGTCCACTTCGTCCCTGGAACCATAAGCCATGGTCACGAGCGCCGCTGCCGGAAGGAAGAAGCCGAGAAGCACAGGCAGCAAGCAGAGCGACATCGCTGCGATGCCCGTCAAACCAGAGAGACGCGCGCGGCGAACCTGCCGTGCCGTTCCGGAGGCGGCCGCGTATCTCCGACTTCCCCTGCTGGCTTGCTCGACGAAGACGCCCACAAGCACGACCAGCAGCAGCATGGAAGCGAGCTGGGCCGCGGCGGCCGGATTGCCTGTCGCAAACCAGGCGCGATAGATGCCGGTCGTGAAGACCTCGAGGTCGAAGTATTTCACGGCTCCAAAGTCGGCCATGGTTTCCATCGCCACCAGTACGGCCCCCGCCATGATCGCAGGACGTGCCATCGGAAGGGCAACCCGAAAAAACGCGATCCAGCGCGACTGGCCCAGTGTTCGCGCTGCCTCGACGGCGTTGGCCGACTGTTCGATGAATGCCGCGCGTGCGATCAGGTAGATGTAGGGAAACAATGCGTGCCCAAGGACAAACACGGCGCCAGCAAGCGAGCGGATCTCGGGGAACCAGTAGTCGCGAACTCCCCAGCCCGTTGCGTCGCGCAGGGCCGCCTGCACTGGCCCCGTAACCTGGAACAAATCCGTGTAGGCGTAGGCGAGGATGTAAGCCGGCATTGCGAGCGGCGTCACCAGCGCGAACTCCAGCCATCGGCGACCTGGAAAATCATGCATCGTCACGAGCCAGGCCGTGGCGACGCCGGTCGTTACCGCCAGGGAGACCACGCCTGCACAGAGCAAGATCGTGTTGAGCACGTAAGTGGGAAGGACTGTTCCGCGAAGGTGCTCCCAGAGCCCCTGCGTGTCAGATCCCGAAAACGAAAGGACGGCGACCACCGGCAAGGCAATCACGAACCAGACGACAGTAGCTGCCAGCCATGCGGTGCCCGCGCGCGCGCCGGTGCTCCGGGTGCTCCCCACTTCCTCCTGCAATGCGCCTTCTGACGCCAGTACCACGACACCCTCTTGTTGCGACTTATTCTCAAATTAGGGCTTGCGGGGCGATGGGGTCAAATGACGCTGCAAACGGCATTTTCCAGCCATTTGGTTGCCGGGGCTCACTTGGGGCGAACGCGCTTCCTGCCTGCAGGCTTTCCGCTGGCCAGGCCCTTGAGCTCGCTGACCTGACGGAGCGCCGCCCGGTGGGCGCGGACTTCGGTTGCGCGGTAGAGGCTCACGACGCGTTGCCCCCGCTTTGTCAGCGTGGCCCCGCCTCCTGCCCTTCCGCCGGCCGCCGCCTCGACGAGCGGCTCGCCGAACATGTCGTTGAGCTCCCTGACGAGGCCCCAGGCCCGCGCGTAGCTCATCCTGAGCGCCAGCCCTGCCTGACGGATGGAACCGGTTTCGCCGACCAGTTCCAGCAAGCGGACCTTGCCCGGGCCGATCGAACCCACTCCCGGCAAATCGATGCGAATGGACAGGTGAGGCATGCGGCAATCCTGCCGCATCGCTCGCAAAGTTGCAAAGCCATCCCAATCCCATGGACCGGTTGACAGCCATGCGCTAAGTTCCGACCGTTATCTTCTACTGCAGATAACGTCCAGTCTCTCCCGGCACCGATGCACGATCCCGCCATAGAAGCCGCCCTTGCCGCCTGCATTTTCCTTGGCGCCGCGCTCTACTCCAGCGTCGGCCACGGTGGTGCCTCGGCCTATATCGCGATCATGGCGCTGTTCGGCGTGGCTCCAGCGGTGATGCGCCCAACCGCGCTCGTGCTGAACATCATCGTCTCGGGGCTTGGCGCGGTCAGGTATCTGCGGGAAGGAATGTTTCGCTGGCGCGTACTCTGGCCTTTTCTGGTTACCGCCGTCCCGATGGCCTTCATAGGCGGCGGCATCCAGCTGCCTGGACACATCTACAAGCCGCTGGTCGGCGTTGTTCTGTGGCTGTCGGCGCTTCGCATCTTCTGGCCGGTCGAACTGAGGGGCGTGCGCGAGGCCCAGGACCCGCCGCTGATCATCGCGCTTGTGCTCGGCGCGTGCATCGGGCTCCTGTCGGGTCTGACGGGAACCGGCGGCGGAATTTTCCTGTCCCCACTTCTGCTGTTCATGGCGTGGTCGATGCCCAAGCAGGCGTCGGGCATCGCTGCCATCTTCATTCTTGTGAACTCAGCCGCAGGGCTCGCCGGGAACTACACCTCGATGCAGGACCTGCCCGACTCGCTGCCCGTCCTTGCAGCGGCAGCCCTCGCAGGCGCGGTTGCCGGAACAACGCTTGGCATCAAGCTTCCCGCAGTCGCGATCACGCGCCTGCTGGGCGTCGTGCTCGTCATCGCCGGCGCGAAGCTGATCGGACTTTACTGATACTGGTTGGGCTTCGTCGTCCCCGGTTCGACAGCCGGCGTGGGCACCGGATAAAGCGAAGACACGCGATCATTCAGCTGGAACAGCTTGAGGTTTCCGGCCTGGAGCTGAACGCGCGCGCAGCGGCCCTGATAGTTCCTGTTCTCGCAGAGTACCCAGTCCCCGGCGCCCTGGATCTGGAAGCTGGCGACCTTGTTGTCGAACTTGAGCGCCGCGAGATCGGCGACCGCGCGCGAAATGCGCAGCGAAGTTCCCTTGTAGTCCGGCTTGTCGAACACGACGATCTCGAGCGGAACCGGTGCAACGGCCGGCGTGGCTGCGGGCGTGGTTGCCGGCGTCGCCGGAGCCGTACTGGCCGGGGCGGCGGCGTGAGCCGTTGCCAATGACAGGATGGATGCTGCTGCCAGGGCGATGGCCTTGAACTTCATTGCTGGATCTCCCGCTTTCGGACGCGCTGTATATTCAGACTTACATCATCGCGTAAGCCACAATTTTGACTTTCTCGTGATTGATGATGAACAGCGCGTGAGACATTGCGCCGAATTCACGTTCGTGGGGGCCCGGCCGCGCGCACCGTCGGGTGCGTCAATTTGTTCTCTTTTTGTTTTCGGCGATTTCGGCGATGTTCGGCACCGTAAACGGTGAGCATGGGAAACTGCATCAGCAACTCCCCTCACCCCGTTTTCCTTCCCAATCCGTCAACGAACAGACGCGTCGCTTCGCTCCTAGCCTGCGAGCGACGTGAAACTCGCCGATGCGCGCGGGCCCTGCGCAAGCACACCACCCAGCCAGGCAAGTGCCGGCTCCCATTCCTGCTTCAGCGTAAATGGCGCGTTCGCCAGAACCAGTCCCGTCGCGCTGAGTCCTTCGGCGCGGTCCACGTCCAGCATGAGCAGCGACAACTTCGGGATCAGGGCTGACTTCAGCTCCGCCTGGAAACGCTCGAAGCGGGTCCGGTCCTTCACCGGAAACCACAGGATGAAGACACCGGTCGGCCACTTGCGATGCGCGGCGATAAACGCGGCAGCCAGGGCCGAAAGCTCGTCTGGCTGCTCGAAGGGCGGATCGATGATGACGATGCCCCGCTTTTCGGGCGGGGGGATCAGGGACGGGAGGCGCCGGTAACCGTCGGCTTCGAGGACCTGAACCTGCTTCTGCCCGCGCGCGGCTTCCCTGAGGGCCGCCGCTTCGGCGGGGTGGAGTTCGCAAGCCACGACCCGGTCCTGCCGGCGGGCCAGTCCTGCCAGCAGAAGGGGTGAACCCGGATAGGCCCGAGGTCCGGCCGAGCCTGCGAGCTCCATGTAGGGTGCCAGTGCCGACGGCACGTCGGTGCGCCCCAGGAGCCTGAGGACGCCGTCAGCGGCTTCGCCGGTCTTGAGGGCCTCCGGCGCCGAAAGATCGTAAACGCCGCGGCCGGCATGGGTGTCGATGCAGCAGACGGGTGCTTCCTTTTGCTGCAGGTACTTCACGGTCCAGCAGAGAACCGCGTGCTTCAGCACGTCGGCGAAGTTCCCCGCGTGATAGTGGTGCCTGTAATTCATGTTTTTGGCTTGTTTCCTCGGCTTTCAGGCTTGACACCCTCGCGCCTGCACGTATAAGTGCGCCCCTTTCCGGGATGGCTCTGGCTTTTATTGGCCGCGGGCTTCCCGATCAATCGCAGAAACGAAAGACAATACCATGTTCGCGGTCATCAAGGCCCAGGGCAAGCAGTTCAAGGTCGCCAAGGGCGACGAACTCACCATTGATCGCCTCCAGGGCGAGGCTGGTTCGTCGGTTGCACTTGGCGAAGTGCTGATGCTCATCGACGGCGCCAAAACCACAGTCGGCGCTCCGGTCGTCAGCGGTGCAAAAGTCCAGGCCGAAATCGTGTCCCACAGCCGTGGCGACAAGATCAAGGTGTTCAAGAAGCGCCGCCGCAAGAACTTCCACCGCACGCGTGGCCACCGTCAGGATCTGACGACGGTGAAGATCACGTCGATCACCGCTTAAGTCAGGAGAACCCCACCATGGCACACAAAAAAGCTGGCGGTTCGTCACGTAACGGTCGCGATTCAAATCCAAAGTACCTCGGCGTGAAGCGCTATGGCGGCGAAGCCGTCGTGGCCGGCAACATTATCGTTCGCCAGCGTGGAACGAAGTTCCACCCGGGTGCAGGCGTCGGCATGGGCCGCGACCACACCCTTTATGCGCTGGTGAATGGCCATGTGAGCTTCAAGCTTGACGCCCGTGGCCGCCAAGTTTGCTGGGTAAAGCCGGCTACGGCCATGGCAGCAGAGTAACGGGACGACCACCATAGGATCGCTCCCGGGAAGAACGGGAAGGCGGTCCGAAAAGTCACGAGGGAGATGGGCCGCCATCTCCCTTATTTTTTTCTCCCTCACACGACGCGATGAGGAGATGCGGCGATGTCCAGATTTGAACCGATTGTGACGGAACGGCTTGTGCTGCGGGCGATCGAGAATTGCGATCGCGCCCGCCTCGTCGAGCTTGCGAACAATTGGCGCGTCGCGAAAAACCTCAGCACCATGCCCTTCCCCTACACCCAGGCCGCCGCCGATGACTGGCTCGGCAAACAGGTGGACCTGTGGGACAGCGGGCGTGCGGTGAACCTCGCGATCACGCTGGGTGGCCAGTTCATCGGCGGCATCGGGATCAGCGTGCGCGAACACGGTGAATGGGAGCTTGGTTACTGGCTGGGCGAGCCGTACTGGAACCGGGGCTATGCCTCGGAAGCCGCGACGGCCCTCAGAGACCATGCCTTCGAGGTGATGAAGCTGCCGCACATCGTGGCCGGCCACTTCGCCGATAACCATGCGTCGGGCCGCGTGCTCACGAAACTTGGCTTCCGCTACACGAAGGAGAGCCGGCGCTATTGCCTGTCGCTCGGTGCCGACGTGCGCTGCCTGGACATGAAGATGGACAGGGTGCGGTGGCTCGAGGTGCGCGGGCTGAAGTCCCGGCAGTCGGAAACGGCCTGAGGCGAGGCCAGCCTTAATCTTTCGCGGGAGGGGCGAAATCCCTCTCGCACATCTGCCTGCGATGTACTAAGTGAAATGGGTGAAATGACAGGGAAGCGGGCGCGTGCGCCGCAACCTGTGTGCAGCGCAACCCCCGCTCGCGGCGACCACTAGAAGACATGAAGTTTCTTGACCAGGCGAAGCTCTACATCAAGGCCGGTGACGGTGGTCCCGGCTGCGTGGGATTCCGCCGCGAGAAGTTCATCGAATTCGGCGGTCCCGATGGCGGAAACGGCGGTCGCGGCGGGCATGTGATCCTGCAGGCGACGCACAACCTCAACACGCTCATCGACTACCGGTACCAGCAGCACTTCAAGGCGAAGCGCGGCGTGCAGGGCATGGGCCAGAACCGCACGGGCGGCGCCGGCGAGGACATCATCCTGAAGGTGCCGGTCGGTACGCAGGTATTTGCCGAAGACAACCAGACCCTTCTCTACGACCTGACGCGGGCCGGCGAACAGTTCGTCGTCGCGCGCGGTGGCGAGGGTGGCCTCGGCAACGCGCACTTCAAGAGCGCGACCAACCGTGCGCCCCGCAAGTCCACGCCGGGCGAACCCGGCGAGGAACTGACGATCTGGCTCCGGCTCAAGCTCATCGCAGACGTCGGCATCATCGGCATGCCGAATGCCGGCAAGTCGACGTTCCTTGCGACCGTCACCAGCGCGCGCCCGAAGATCGGCAACTATCCATTCACGACGATCAATCCGCAGCTTGGGGTCGCAGCTGTCGACAATGTCGAATTCGTCATCGCCGACCTGCCGGGACTGATCGAAGGCGCCCATGAAGGCGTCGGACTGGGTGACCGCTTCCTCGGCCATGCCGAGCGCTGCAGTGTTCTGCTTCACCTCGTCGATGGCGGCATGACACCGCAGGAAATTGCAAAGGCCTACGAGACCGTTCGCAATGAGATCACGGCTTACGGACATGGCCTCGAGAACAAGTTCGAGGTGGTTGGCCTGAACAAGGTCGACCTGATGAGCTCGGGCGACATGGAGCGCAAGCGGCGCGTTCTGGCGGAGATCGCCGGCGTCACTGCCCTGCCCCTCTCGGGCGAGCAAGGTGTCGGCCTCACCGAAGTGCTCCGCGCGCTTGCCCATGCGATTGCCGAGGCGCGTCGCGAAAATCCGCCGGCCTATCATGCCGATCCGGAGTCGGTCCGCGAACTCGAGCGGCAGGATGACGACGAAGGCCCGCCGACGTCCAAGGGCTGGGCTCCGTGAGCGGTCGGCTCACATCCGCAAAGACGATTGTTGTCAAAATCGGTTCTTCCACCCTGGTCGATGCGGCAACGGGATCGCTGTCGCTTGAGTGGCTCTCTGCCTTTGCGGCCGATGTCGCCCGTGCCAGGAAGCGTGGACAGAACGTGGTGCTGGTGTCTTCCGGCGCCATAGCACTGGGACGTCGCCGGCTCGGCCTGGCGCCGGGCACGCTCAAGCTCGAGGAAGCGCAGGCCGCAGCCGCTGTCGGGCAGATCGAACTCGCTCGTGCGTGGAGCGAGGCCCTCGCCCGCCACGACATTACCGTGGCACAGGTGCTGCTGACGCTGGGCGATACCGAGAACCGGCGCCGCTATCTCAACGCGCGCTCAACGCTGAAGACGCTCATCGGGCTCGGCAGCGTGCCGGTGATCAACGAGAACGACACGGTCGCCACCGCCGAAATCCGGTTCGGCGACAATGACCGCCTTGCGGCACGCGTGGCGGGGATGATCGAAGCGGACTGCCTCGTCCTGCTGTCAGACATTGACGGCCTCTACACAGCCAACCCGCGGCAGGACCCTTCCGCCCGCTTCATCCCGGAAGTGCACGCGATCACGACGGAGATCGAAGCGATGGCGGGACGCGCCGGCAGCGACATGGGCTCGGGCGGCATGGCCACCAAGATCATGGCGGCGCGCCTTGCCATGGATGCGGGCACGCACATGGTGATCGCCAACAGCGCCACGAAGTCGCCGCTTTCGGCGATCGAGCACGGTGGTCGCTGCACCTGGTTTGTTGCGGGCAGCACGCCCGCCGCGCTGCGCAAGCGCTGGATCTCGGGCACGCTCAGCCCGGCGGGAGTACTCGTCATTGATGCGGGCGCGCTTGCCGCGCTCAGCCAGGGCAAGAGCCTCCTGCCTGCAGGCGTGAACAGCGTCGAAGGCAGCTTCGAGCGTGGCGACTGCGTCATCGTCCGGGACGAGGCCGGACGCGAAGTTGCGCGCGGCCTCGTCGCCTACGGATCCGACGACGCGCGCAAGATCTGCCGCGCGCGCAGTGCCGCGATCGAGGCGCTGCTTGGCTATCGCGGCCGGGATGAAATGATCCATCGCGACGACCTCGCGCTGACAAGGGGATAGATCGTGGCCACCGACCTGCACAGCATGCTGGAGCGCATCGGGGCCTCGGCCCGCGCGGCTTCCCGCGTGCTCGTGAAGACAGACAAGAGCCAGCGCGCGGCGGCGCTGCAGTCGATTGCCAACATGATCCGCGCGCAATCGAACCAGATCCTGGAAGCGAACGCGCGCGACGTGGCTGCTGCCGAGAAGTCCGGCGCCAAGAGCGCCTTCACGGACCGGCTCAAGCTCTCGAAGGCAGGGATTGACGCCATGGCGAGTGGCATCGAGACCGTGTCGTGGCTGCCTGATCCCGTCGGCGATACGGAAGCCGAATGGACGCGCCCCAATGGCCTGAAGATCGCGCGGGTGCGCGTGCCCATTGGCGTCATCGGCATCATCTACGAGAGCCGGCCCAACGTGACGGGTGACGCCGCGGGCCTGTGCATCAAGTCCGGCAATGCCGTCATCCTGCGCGGCGGGTCCGAGGCGCTGGCCTCGGCACTGGCCATTCGTGATGCCATCGTCGCGGGGCTGTCGCGGGTCAACCTGCCACCCGATGTCGTGCAAGTCGTTCCAACGTCGGACCGCGCTGCCGTGGGCGAAATGCTGGGCGGCCTTAACGGCTGCATCGACCTCATCATTCCGCGCGGCGGCAAGAGCCTTGTCGCGCGCGTGCAGAAAGAAGCGCGCGTGCCCGTGCTCGCCCATCTCGATGGAAACTGCCACGTCTATGTCGACAAGTCGGCTGATCTCGAGAAGGCGCGGAAGATCGTGCTGAACTCGAAGATGCGCCGCGTGTCTGTTTGTGGCGCAGCAGAGACCCTGCTGGTCGATGCGGCCGGCGCAGGCCGCCTGCTGGGCCCCCTGGTGAGCGCCCTGCTGGAGGCCGAGTGCGAGGTACGCGGTGACCGCGTTACGCAAACCGTCGATCCACGCGTGCATCCGGCCGAGGAGGAAGACTGGTACACGGAATACCTGGACGCGGTGATGGCCGTGAAAGTCGTGAACGGCGTCGACGAGGCAATTGCCCATATCGCGAAGTATGGATCGGCTCACACGGAGTCCATCGTCACCGAAGACCGGATCGCGGCCGAGACTTTCCTGCGTGAAGTCGACAGCGCGATCGTGCTCCACAATGCCTCGACGCAGTTCGCGGATGGCGCCGAATTCGGGTTTGGTGCGGAAGTCGGCATTGCCACGGGACGACTGCATGCCCGCGGTCCCGTCGGGGCGCGCGAACTGACCACCTTCAAGTATGTCGTGCGGGGCGATGGACAGACACGACCCTGATTTCATCCCGGCGAAGATCCACGCGCTGGCCTTGCAGGGCGCCCGCATCGGGCTCCTGGGCGGGTCGTTCAATCCGGCACATGAAGCGCATGTCCATGTCAGCCTGGTGGCATTGCGTCGGCTGAAGCTCGACGCGGTGTGGTGGCTGGTGTCGCCCCAGAACCCCCTAAAACCCCAGACCGGCATGGCGCCGCTGGCGCAGCGCCTGGCCCGCGCGCGGGAAGTCGCGGGCACGCATCCGCAGCTTGTTGCCAGCGCGCCGGAAGTGATGCTCGGAACGCGCTTCACCCTGGATACGCTCAAGGCCCTGTCGACGTCGCTTCCGGGCGCACGCTTCGTGTGGCTCATGGGCGGGGACAGCATGGCAAGCTTCCATCGCTGGAGACGCTGGCCGGAAATCATGGCCTGCATGCCCGTTGCAGTGGTGGCCAGACCGGGCTTTACCGTAAGGGCCCTGACCAGCCCCGCCGCGACGCGCATGGCATCTGCCAGGGTCCGATCGACCGAGCAGTTGTTCCGGTCAGGTACGCCGGCCTGGATCTATCTTGAGGAGCGGCTTGATCCGACGTCTGCCACAGCCATCCGCGCACAGGGAAAGTGGTCAACGACCGCCTGAAACAGCGCAAATCCAAGCCAGGCAGGGTAAGCGGAATGTTACGCCGCGCCGCATGCAGACAACCGGATTTGTCATCGTTGTATTAGGCCGGGCGTGTTAACATATGTCATTCCAGTTCACCGTTCCGGCGGGAACTGCCAGCCAAGGAGAGCCTACTCTGTCTACGAAGCGTCCGACGCGCCCAACGCGAACGAAAACAACGGCCAGCAAGACCACTGCGAGCAAGACCTCCGGCAGCAAGAAGACGACACGGACCACGACGGCCAGCAAGGCCGCGAGCAAGCGCGCCGTGACGCCCAAGACGGCTGCGACGAAGGCCGCAAAGGCCCGCGTCAAGTCGCAGGCTTCTCCGCAGAGCCGCAAGCTGCTGCAGATGATCCTGAAATCACTGGATGGCGACAAGGCCGAGGACATCATCTCCATCGACATGACGGGCAAGAGCCCGATGGCCGACTTCATGGTGGTGGCTTCCGGCCGATCGAACCGTCATGTGGCCGCGCTCGCCGAACACCTCACCGCGATCCTCAAGCAGGATGGACTGAACTGCCGCGTCGAAGGACTGCAGCAGGGCGACTGGGTTCTCGTGGATGCCGTCGACGTGATCGTGCACATCTTCCGGCCGGAGGTGCGCTCGTTCTACAGCCTCGAGACCATGTGGGGCGGCGGTGAACCCGTGGCTTCTGCCAGCCAGGCGTGACGCTTTCCATCGAGATCATTGCCGGCGGCAAGGCCCGCTCCTCGCCCGAGACCGAGCTCGCCCTCGCCTATCTCGACCGCGCGCGTGATGCGGGTCGAGCCTTGGGATTTGGCACGATGACCCTGCGGGATGTCGATGAGCGCAAGGCGGACGCCTTCCAGTTCACCGGCCTTGCCATCGCGCTCGACGAACGTGGGAAATCACTGACCAGCATTGCGTTCTCGCAGCAACTTGCGAACTGGCGGGACTCAGGCGAGCCTCGCGTCACGTTCCTCATTGGGGGCAGTGACGGGCTGCCCGCGTCAGTCAAGTCCGGGGTCCGAAGCACGATTGCGTTTGGCACGCAGACCTGGCCGCACCTGCTCGTGCGAACGATGCTCAGCGAGCAGATCTATCGCGCCATGACGATCCTGTCGGGGCACCCGTACCACCGCGCCTGAAGACGCCTACGGGCGGGTACCCGTGGCCTCCACCGGCGCCTTGCACGCATTGCGACCCGGGCCGCAATCAAGATAGCCCACGATGGCGCCCCCGATGAATGCCGTTGCTGCAACTGCGAGCGCGATGTACGCCACCCGAACGATTTTCTTCCAATCCATTTTACGAAGTTCCCCTGCGATTGACGCTGCGGCCTGCACGCTGACAGCGAACCCATGGCACGCGCATTTGACAGGCTAGCAGTTACGCGCGAACTTCCCGTTCAACTTCATCATCACAACGCAGTGAGGAGCATCACAATGGCTGAAGCCTACATCATCGACGCCTGCCGAACCCCGCGCGGCATTGGAAAGGTCGGCAAGGGTGCCCTTGCAGACATCCACCCGCAGCAGCTGGCGGCTACCGTTCTCAAGGCGCTCGCCGAACGCAACAACCTCAAGACCGAGGAAGTCGACGACATCATCTGGGGTACGTCTTCGCAGCGCGGCAAGCAGGCGATGGACATGGGACGCATGGCGGCGCTTGATGCCGGCTATTCGGTGAAGGCCTCGGGCGTCACGCTCGACCGCTTCTGCGGCTCGGGCATCACGTCGGTGAACATCGCGGCGTCCGCGATCCTTTCCGGCATGGAAGACCTGGTCATCGCGGGCGGCACCGAAATGATGTCGTTCACGTCTCAGGCAGCCGCCAATGCCGACCCGAAGGCCGGACCCACGCTGATGGATGCCGGCAACATGCGCCTGCGTGCGAAGCATCCGCAGTCCCACCAGGGTGTCTGTGCCGACGCGATCGCAACGCTGGAAGGCATTTCGCGCCAGGCGCTCGACGAGCTCGCCCTGGTCAGCCAGCAGCGTGCCGATGCCGCCATCAAGGGTGGTCACTTCAAGAAGAGCCTCGTGCCCGTCTACAAGGAAGATGGCACGCTCGCGCTCGACCACGAGGAGTTCCCACGTCCGCAGACGACGCTGGAAGGACTGCTCGCGCTGAAGCCCTCCTTCGAGGCCATGGCGGAGTTTCCGTTCGACAGCAAAGGCACGACGCTGGGCGGCCTGATCCGTCAGGTCTATCCGGACCTCAAGATCAAGCACGTACACCACGCCGGTAATTCGTCGGGTGTCGTCGACGGTGCTGCAGCGCTTCTGCTCGCCTCTCCTTCCTATGCGAAGAAGAACGGCCTCAAGCCGCGTGCGAAGATCGTTGCCTGGGCGAACATGGGCGACAGCCCGACGCTGATGCTCAACGCGCCGGTGCCGGCGGCCCGCAAGGTGCTTGCGAAGGCCGGCCTCAAGGTCGAGGACATCGATCTCTGGGAAATCAACGAGGCGTTCTCGGTCGTCGCCGAGAAGTTCATCCGCGACCTCAAGCTCGACCGCGACAAGGTCAACGTGAACGGCGGCGCGATGGCCCTCGGCCACCCGATCGGCGCGACCGGCTCGATCCTGATCGGCACGATCATTGATGAACTTGAACGTCGTGACCTGAAGCGCGGACTTGTCACCATGT
The DNA here is from genome assembly GCA_964646885.1 of uncultured Flavobacteriaceae bacterium. Lineage (GTDB taxonomy): Bacteria > Pseudomonadota > Alphaproteobacteria > Micropepsales > Micropepsaceae > SZUA-430. Next base: position 13,232 of record CAZYFM010000029.1, on the reverse strand, counting down.
GCGCGGCTGGCGGAATGGCTCCGGCGATCATCGTCGAGCGCGTCACCTCTTGATCACTAAGGTCCGGCTGGCAGAGTTGCCGGCCGGCCCACCATCCATCGTGGCCCTGCAATCGCTATTGCGGGGCCACGTCAACACAAGGCCGGCAGCGCGCGCTATTTGCAGACCCGACCGACGTTGTTGAGCACTTCGCGCGAGATTCGATAGTGGCGGATCACATCCTGCTGTCCGCGCAGTCCAGCCAGCTCGCGCTGCACGAAAAAACACCAGACAGCGTAAGCCGCCCTGGACAAGAGTTCCTTTCGGTCGGCGGCGGGAGAACGCCCCTCATCGTGCGCGCGCAGCGCCTCGAGCGCGCATTCGACGCGCCGACCCGCCGCGCCAAGCGAGGATGCCTGCTCCGCAAGGATCTCGTGACGAAAGACCTGATCGGGAGATTCTGTGGCCCGGAGGCCGGACAGGTTTGAAGGTGGGCGCAAGCTCATTGGGAAACCAGTCTTGGACTGCCAATCATATTGGCAATCCCAGGAAAGGCGAAGCCCCCGGCAGTCACCTGCGCGCCCCGGTCAGCTTGCGGCCCAGCGGCATTTCGCCTAATCCCAACCCTGCCCTCCTGGCACTGTTCACCCCAACGCCGACCCGGACGCTTCATGAGCAAGAAACCGCACTTCGACTTCGCCATCATTCGCCACGGACAGAGCGAGGCGAACAAGCAGAACATCTTCACGGGCTGGCGTGACAGTCCGCTGTCCGAACAGGGCATCAGCGAAGCGCGTGCGTCGGGAAAGCTGCTGAAGCAGGAAGGCTTCACCTTCGACATCGCGTTCACGTCCCTGCAGAGCCGCGCGATCAAGACGCTGTGGCTCGTGCTCGAGGAGATGGACCTGATGTGGATTCCCGTGCGCAAGCACTGGGAACTCAACGAACGTCACTACGGAGCCCTGCAAGGCAAGAACAAGATCGAAGCCGTGGAGAAGTTCGGCGAGGCGCAGGTCAACAAGTGGCGTCGCGGCTATGCGATCCAGCCCCCGCTGGTGGAACTGACGGATCCTGACTATCCGAAGTTTGATGCGCGCTATGCCAGCGTGCCTGCAAACCTGCTGCCGCGCGCAGAGAGCCTTAAAGATGTCTCGGCGCGTGCCCTCCCGTTTTGGTTGAGCGAGATCCTTCCGCTGGTGAAGCAGGGAAAGAAAGTGCTGATTGCTGCGCACGGAAACTCGCTCAGGGCCCTGCTCAAGCATCTGGAGCGCCTGACAGAAGACGAAATCGAGGGAATCAACATCCCGACCGGGCTTCCCAAGATCTATTCACTTGATGCGGAAGGTCTCGCAAAAGATACTTCCTACGTGGGTGATCCGGCGGAAGTGCAAGCGCGCATTGCGTCGGTCGCGAACCAGACCAAGAAGGGCTGAGGACCGTTATCCGGACCAGCCCCGCAACATGGGGCGAATGCGCTGAAACATCACCGCTTAAGAAGTTTGGGATGTAATGCGCGTTCTCTGCGAATCCTGGGTACCGGATGAACTGCCGCGAACCAAAAGCATGGACGGTGTTGAGTGCTGCCGCTGCGATTGCGTGCGCGGCCTGCACCCTGCCGCTCGCTGCGGACCCCGCAACCAACCCGGTCGACAAGCTTGACCAGATCGAGACGCAGATCCGTCAGGACCGCGGCGAGATCGACAAGCTCACCCAGGCGGCGCAAAAGTACATGCGCGACCAGGCCCTGCTGCGTGAACGGCTGATCCAGGCTGCTGCCGCGGCCCAAACCCGCGAACGCGATCTCAACACCGTCGAGCAGCGCCTCGCACAGCTCGAGACCCAGGAAGCGGCTGCGATGCAGACGCTCCAGCAGCAGCGGTCTCGCCTCGCCAACCTCCTGGCGGTGCTCCAGCGCATGGGACGGGAGCCTCCGCCGGCGCTCATCATCCGGCCCGACAATGCGACGGCCGCCGCGCGCTCGGCGATGATGCTTTCAACCGTCGTCCCTGGTGCCATGAAGAAGGCGCGCGAGCTTGGCGACGGGCTTGAGAGCCTTCGCAAGCTGCGCAAGCAGGCGGCCGACGAGCGCCTTCGGGTCGCTGCGGCTTCCGCGGCCCTGCAGAAGGACCGCAACGTGCTGATCCAGTTGCTCGAGCAACGACGCATGCTAACGGAGCAGGCCGTCCAGAATCTTCAGCAAACGCGTGAACGCATCCGGCGGATGGGTGAGCAGGCGCAGGACCTGCGCGCGCTGATTGCAAGCCTGACCGAGGATGACCGCCGCCCACAAATCCGCTCGGGTGGTACCGCCATCACAAACCAGATCGCTTCCGTCGGTTCCGCGCAATCCATTCCGCTCGACCAGCTCAAGGGACGCCTCAAGTGGCCGGCGAATGGCAAACTCATCGCCCGGTTCGGCAGCACGGATGGCAGTGGCGGCCGTTTACAGGGCATTTACCTAGAGACCCTCGCGGGTTCCGGGGTCACATCTCCGTGTGATGGCAAAATTATGTTCGCCGGGCCTTTCCGCGGGTACGGGCAGATGTTGATCATTGCAGCCAACGGTGGCTATCATGTTCTTCTGGCTGGACTTACCAACGTGGATGGAGTCGTAGGTCAGGTGGTGCTTGCCGGCGAACCAATCGGAAGAATGGGACGTGCCGCCGCGGCGAGCATTGCAGGACCCCAATCAGGAGCCCCTTCCGCCGTTTCGGGCGGACGTCAGCTCTACATCGAGTTTCGCCGCAATGAAGTCCCAGTTGATCCAGTACCTTGGTTCGCAGCACTCAAAGAAAGGGTAAGCGGGTAATCCATGAAGAAATTTGCTCTGGCCGTCGTTTCTGCCGTTGGCGGCGCGGCTGCAACCATCGTCCTCACGCAGGCTGTCGCAGGTACGGATACGTATCGCCAGCTGAACCTGTTCGGCGATGTCTATGAGCGCGTGAAGAACGACTATGTCCGCGAGACCAAGGACGCGGAACTGGTCGAAGACGCGATCAACGGAATGCTGGCCGGCCTTGACCCGCATTCGAGCTACCTGAACCCGAAGAACTTCTCCGACATGCAGGTGACGACCCGCGGCGAGTATGGCGGGCTCGGACTTGAAGTCACGATGGAAGACGGGCTCGTGAAGGTCATCACGCCGATGGACGGCACGCCTGCGGCGCGCGCCGGCATCAAGACGGGCGACCTGATCGCGACCATCGACGGCATGTCGATCCAGGGCCTGACCCTGTCCGAAGCCGTCGACAAGATGCGCGGACCCGTGAACTCGCAGATCAAGCTGCAGGTGCTGCGCAAGGGCGAGAAGAAGCCGCTTGAGTTCGTCATCACCCGCGCCGTCATCCACGTGGAAAGCGTCCGCTTCAAGGCAGAAGGCGACGTGGCAGTCATCCGCATCACCACGTTCACCGAGCAGACCGAGGAAGGCCTCGAGAAGGCCGTGCAGCAGACCAAGGCCAAGATCGGAAACCGCCTGAAGGGCGTCATCCTTGACCTGCGCAACAATCCGGGCGGTCTCCTGGACCAGGCGATCTCGGTTTCGGACTCGTTCCTGGATTCCGGCGAGGTCGTGTCGACGCGCGGCCGCCGCGCCAGCGACACGCAGCGCTACAACGCGCGCGGCGGGCAGCTGTTCCCGAATGTTCCGGTGGTCGTGCTGATCAACCAGGGTTCGGCGTCGGCCTCCGAAATTGTCGCCGGCGCGCTTCAGGACCATCGCCGTGCCCGCATCGTCGGCACGCGGTCCTTCGGCAAGGGTTCGGTGCAGACCGTCATCCCGCTCTCGGGCGGCATTGACGGCGCGCTCCGGCTGACGACGGCGAAGTACTACACGCCGTCCGGCCGCTCGATCCAGGCAACGGGCATCGATCCGGATATCCTGGTCGAGCAGAATGCCGAGGATGACAGCGAGGCCGAGGCCAATGACCGCCTCTCCGAGGCCAACCTGCCCAAGCACCTGGACGCCCAGGAAGGCGGGAAGAAGCCTCACACGGGCCCGCGCATCAAGCCGAAGCCGGGCGAGAAGTTCGATGACTTCCAGCTGACCTACGCCCTGCGCCTCATCCGGGGGCAGGAAGTGGTCTCTGCGGCAGACAAGCCGTCGGCCACGAAGCCCAATTAAGTACTTGCTGACCGTGACTTGATATAAGGCCCTGGATGGGAATCACCCCTTCCAGGGCTTTGTTTTTGACGGCGTCGCAATGAAACTCCCGGGCCTCCGGATACCTGCAGCACTCTTGCGGTTGCCAAACCGCGCGGTGGCGCTTGCCAGGTCCCTGCCCCGGCGCACGCTCATAGCCTCCGGCATCACGTTCGCGCTGCTGTTCCTTTTCCTGGGCGTGAGCATGCTGGGCGGAGAACCCGAAGCGAGCGAACCTTCCACCGTCATCCAGATCCATGGCGGGGTTGGCGCGCATGCCACGGGGCTCCATGACGGCGGCCACGACAAGCCTCCGGTCGAGTCCGTCCCGCTCTCGCCAGCCGTGTCCCTGATCGCGGCGAATGGCGCCATCATCAGCGACCCGGACCTGATCGAGATGACGACGGACGGGCCACTGCCCCGGATCGCCAAGGACGGGCGAACGCCGATGTCGATCTACGGCCGCAAGCCGGATCCGAGCGATACGCGCCCGCGCATTGCGATCATCGTCGGCGGACTGGGCATGAGTGTCTCCACGACGCAGGCTGCCGTCGACACGCTTCCGCCGGGCGTCACGCTGGCCTTCTCGCCCTATGGCACGGACCTGCAGGGCCTCGTGTCGGCGGCGCGCGGGAACGGGCACGAAGTGATGCTCGAGGTCCCGCTTGAGCCCTACGACTACCCGAACAATGATCCGGGGCAGAACACCCTGCTGGCCTCGTCGCCGCTCACCGACAATGTCGCGCGCCTTCGGTGGGTCATGTCGCGCGTGACCGGTTATGCCGGCCTCGTGAACAACGAAGGTGCGAAGTTCCTTTCGAGCCTAAAGGACACCCAGATGCTGCTGGAGACGACGCAGCAGCGCGGCCTTTACTTCCTCGACAACGGCAGTTCCGACCAGTCCCTCGCGCGCGATGCCGCGCGTGCAACGGGGGTGCACTTCGCGCGTGCGGATGTCTCCGTCGACCGGATCGTCACGCGCGACGCCGTCGAGAAGGAACTGGCGGCGCTCGAAAAGGCAGCCATGCAGAAGGGCTACGCGATCGGCGTGTCACAGGCCTATCCGGCATCCATCGAGATGATCCGGTCCTGGGCGCAAGGGCTCGAACAGAAAGGCTTCGCGCTGGTCCCGGCCTCGGGCGTGGTAACGGCAGAAAAAGTCGCTCCCCCCAAGCCGGTTGCGGTGCACCGCGAGGCGCCCCACGGAAAGCCTCATGGGACGACACCCCCGAAGCCGGCGCCCAAGGAAAAGAAACCTGCGCCTGCGGCGGACGGGCATGACACGCACGACGAACACGACAAGACCGGACCTCACCCGTGACAAAGCCTGATCCCGCGCAACTGCCCTATCGACGCTGCGTCGGCATCATGGTGCTGAACCAGGACGGGCGCGTCTTCGTGGGTCGCCGGGTCAATATCGAGGCGGGCGAAGCCTGGCAAATGCCGCAGGGCGGGATCGACCGTGGCGAGGACCTCCGGCAGGCGGCGCTGCGCGAGCTTGAGGAAGAAACGGGCATCACGGAGGTCGAGTTCCTGGCCGAAGCCGAGGGCTGGTTCAACTATGACCTGCCCCGCAAGGCCATCGGGCTGGCCCTGAAAGGCAAATATCGCGGCCAGACCCAGAAATGGTTTGCCGTACGTTTTCTGGGCAAGGACAGCGACATCGATCTCAAACGCCACAAACCGCAGGAATTCGACGCTTTCCGGTGGGTGGAGATTGACGAACTGGTGCCGCTGATTGTTCCCTTCAAGCGTGATGTCTACCGGAAAGTCGTCGACGCCTTCCGGCACCTGACGCACGCAGGCTGATGGCCACTACACAGGATCGAACCGGCCTTGTCACTTGATGCTCCCATCGTCCTGATCCATGGCGCGTTCTGCGGCGGCTGGGCGTTCGAGGGCTATGCGCAGCTGTTTGCGGCTCGTGGCGCGAAAGTGCACACGCCCACGCTGCGCCACCACGACGTCCCGCAGGGGCTGCGCGTGCCAAAGGAACTGGGCACGACGAGCACACTCGACTATGCGTCGGATGTCGAAAATCTGGTTCGCGGAATGAAAGTGCCGCCGGTACTGGTCGGTCACTCGATGGGCGGGCTTGTGGCGCAGATGGTTGCTCAGCGCGTGCCCGTGCAGGCCCTCGTGCTCATCGCGCCCTCGGCGCCGTGGGGCACCCTTCCCACGTCCCCGTGGGAGATCATGTCGGCGCAGGGCCTCTATCTTGCCGGGCAGTTCTGGAACAAGCCGCTCTATCCGGAGGCCTGGGTCGCGGAGACCCACGCGCTGGACATGCTGCCACCTCGCGAGCGCGATGCCGTTTTCTCGCGGTTCGTTCCGGAGTCCGGGCTCGCCACCTTCGAGATCATGCACTGGCCCATGGACCTGCGCCGCGCGACATTTGTCGAGGCCCGGAAAGTGTCGTGCCCGGTCCTGTGCGTGGCCGGATCGCTCGACCGCGTAAATCCTCCGCGCACCGTGGCGTCGATATCCCGTCGCTATCGGAACCGGGGCGACTTCCTGGAAGTCGAGAAAGCCAGCCACTGGCTGATTGGCGAACCTGGCTGGGAAAAAACCGCCCTGCATGTGCTGCAGTGGATCGAGAGCGTCAGCGCGCCTGCCAGCGCGGACTGATTGTCGGCTTTTCGAGACTGGCCTAAATTCTCCTGACCATCAGGGGGGCAACCACATGCGAAACGCCAGCACCTCACACCGTCCTTCAAGGACCAGCGAAACACAATCCGCGCGCGGGATCACTCTTCTCGTGGGCACGCGCAAGGGCCTGTGGTACCTGCACTCGGACCGTGACCGCCAGAACTGGAAGCTCGACGGTCCGCAACAACTCGGACAGATCGTCAATCATGTCGTGCGCGATCCGCGTGGCAAGGGAACGATGCTGATGGCCGCCAAGACCGGGCACCTCGGCCCCACGATCTTCCGCTCGACGGACAAGGGAAAGACCTGGAGCGAGGCCAGCGTACCGCCGGTCTTTCCTGCCGTTGCAGGACCTGATGGACGCGCTGTGAGCCACACGTTCTGGCTCTCCCCGGGCCACGAAAGCGAGCCGGGTGTCTGGTGGGCTGGCACCTCTCCGCCCGGCCTCTTCACCAGCGAAGACGACGGCGTCACATGGAAGAGCGTTGCGGGCTTCAATGATCATCCGATGTATTCCAAGTGGTGTCCCGCCGACAGCGGCACTCCCGACGGTGCCCTGCTCAACCAGATCGTGATTGACCCGCGCGATGCGCATCACATGTACATCGCAACCTCGACAGGTGGCGTGTTTGAAAGCCAGGACAGGGCGCGCAGCTGGCATCCCCTGAACCGGAACGTGGAAGCGAACTTCATGCCGGATCCCTATCCCGAGTACGGACAGGACGCCCATTACATCCAGCTGGCACCCACGCATCCTGACCGGATCTGGCAACAGAACCATTGCGGCATCTACCGGCTGGACCGGCCGTCGGACAAATGGATCCGCATCGGAAAGGCCATGCCGAAGGACATCGGAGACATCGGCTTCACGATCCTTGCGCATCCTGCGGACGAGGACACGGCCTGGGTGTTCCCGATGGATGGCACGAGCGTCTGGCCCCGCACCAGCCCAGGGGGGCGGCCTGCCGTCTACCGGACGCGCGATGGCGGCAAGAGCTGGCAGCGCCAGGACCGGGGCTTTCCGCGCAAGCAGGGATGGTTCACCGTGAAGCGGCAAGCGTTCTGTCGCGATGATCTCAGGAAAACCGGCCTCTACCTGGGCACGACGGGTGGCGAGGTATGGGCCAGCACCAATGAAGGCGGCTCGTTCAGCCAGATTGCGGCCCACCTTCCGGAGATCTACTCCATCGAAGCGGTGGCACGCCTTTGAGCGTGACGATTTTCATACCGCAGCAGTTGCGGTCCTATACCAAGGGAAAGACGTCGGTCGTCGTGACCGGGTGCACGGTCGAGGATGCGCTGCGGGATCTCGACCGACAGTTCCCGGGGATCCGGTTTCGCTTCATCGACGAGCAGAACAGGATCCGCGAGCACATGCGTGTGTTCGTGGATGGCGAGCGGGCCCGTGCGCTTGATGGGCGGCTTGGGCCACGCTCGGAGATCCACGTCTTCGGCGCCCTCAGCGGCGGCTGAGGCGCCGAAGCCGGCTTCCTGCTACTGGCGCCGCATCAGGAAAAATCCTGCGCCCAGCGCGGCTGCAATGGCTGCCACAATTGCGATGATCGTGCCCGAGCCCATGCCGCCCGAGGGGGCGGACTGGTCCGCTGGCGCGACGGGTTCGGATGGTACGGGTGGCGCTTCCGGGGCGGCTTCGGGAGCGGCTGGCACGCCAGGGTCAGCGGCAGGGGCCTCAGGCGTCGCGGGAGCTTCCGGCGTGCCGGGGGCTTCCGGCGCGGCTTCCGGAGCGGCCTCAGGGGCGACGGGTGGTTCGGGCTCCGGCGGGGCCATGTTCGCCAGAACAAAGGACCCATCCGTCGCTGACTGGGACGCGACGGACGGGCTGATGGTTGCAAGCAGCACGGCGGCTACTGACAGAGTTCCAAGCAAGGCCTGGCGGTTCATTCTGCTTCTCCTGTCCAATGAGGTGTCATCCTCATCGGGCAGGGTTCAGGCGGTACGCACTTTTGTCAAGAACTCATCAATCTCGGCCTTCATGTCGCCCGCCGACTTCGAGAGGAGACGGGTCGCGCTGAAGACCTCGTTTGCGGCTTCGCTGGTCTGGGAGACTGCCGTGGACACCTCGACCACATTCTTGGTCACTTCCATGGTGCCCGTCGCGGCCTGCTCGACGCTGCGCGCGATTTCCTTCGTGGCTGCGCCCTGCTCTTCCACGGCGCTCGCGATGGCGGTGGAGATGTGGTTGATCTTCTCGATGGACTGACCGATTTCGCGGATCGCCTTGACGGCGTCCTGCGTCACGGTCTGCATCGAGGCGATCTGGGCGCTGATGTCCTCGGTTGCACGCGCCGTCTGGTTCGCCAGCGACTTGACCTCGGATGCAACGACGGCAAAGCCCTTGCCCGCCTCACCCGCACGGGCCGCCTCGATCGTGGCGTTCAGTGCGAGCAGGTTGGTCTGGCTGGCGATATCATTGATCAGCTCGACGACCTTGCCGATCTTCTGTGCGGCCTCGGTCAGGCCAAGCACCGTCTTGTCGGTGACCTTGGCCGACTCGACTGCCTGCTTCGAGAACTCGGCAGCGTCGTTGACCTGGCGCGAAATTTCGCCGATCGAGGCTGACAGCTCTTCCGCCGATGACGCAATCGTCTGGACATTCGCCGCCGCCTCTTCGGAAGCCGCGGCGACTGCGGAGGTGTTCTGGCTGGTCTGTTCTGCGTTGGTCGTCATGCCCTGCGCTGTTGTCTGGAGCTGCGTGGAGGCCGACGAGACGGATGACACGAGCTGGCCGATGTTCGCCTGGAACTTTGCCGTGACGGCCGCCATGGTGCGCGCCTTTTCATCTGCCTGCTTACGCTCGACTTCCTTCTGGGCCATCATGCGATCAAGTTCGATCGCTGCATCCTTGAAGACCTGCAGCGCGGCGGCCATGCCGCCGAGTTCGTCCTTGCGGCCAAGGCCCGGCACATCGATCTGCTTGTTGCCGCCGGCGAGTTCGCGCATCGAGGTCGTCAACTTCACGATCGCACCAGCAATTCCGCCTCCGATGAACCAGGCCAAAACGATGATGATGACCGCGGCGACGACGATTGCGCCCTCCATCCAGGCCACAACCTGGTCCGACACGAAATTGATCTGGTGATCCGACACGCGCGTGATCACCGTCCAGCCCAGGCCGGGGTATCCATAGGCACCCGTGGACCTGGTGTAGCCTACCGCCTCGTGCGTCTTACCGTGCTCGTCTTCCTCGACGGAGACGCCCTGCTCGCCCTTGGCCGCAGCGAGAGCCGGGCCGTAGCCTTCCGAGACCATGTTGCGCTTGTTGAGGGCGTTGAGTTCACGCTTGTAGTCCGGACCCGCTTCGGCCGGCTGATAGTTCACCAGCATCTTGCCTGTGTCATCCAGCAGGATGATCTCGGCGCTGGAAAGGCCACGCTGTGCCAGTTGCTTGTGGAACGTGGTGATGACTTCTTCCACCAGGCCGAAGTCTGCGAAATTGACCCAGACCCCGATCCTTTCGCCCGCCATGTTCTTCACGGGTGCTGCGAACGGAATGGTGAAGCCGTCATTGCCATAGAGCTCGCCGACCAGGCGGCTGGCGGAGGGCTGAAGCACTACTGTTCCAGTGAGCCCGTTCCGGCCGTTGAGGAACTCGCCGGCCATTGCCTTGCGGAACCAGATCGCGTCCGAGAAATTGAGCTTGTAGATCGCGGATGTGTCGAGCGGCTTTCCGGTTGGATCAACGGAATTGACCGCGAGAACCTGTCCCTGCGTGTCCACGAACAGCATGACCTTGTAGAGCCCGTAGTTGGTCATGTAGGCGTTGATCGCCGAGATCAGCGGATTGCTGTCGACGGGGTTGCGCCAGTTGGCAGGCTCCCAGGCCGCAGCGTTGGCGCCGAAGGCCTGCACGTCGCCATAACGCTCGAACAGATTGCGATCAATGACATCCGATACCGCGATCGCCGTGTCCTTCATCGGCTCCCGATAGGCCTGCTCGATCTGCGTTGAGAACGAGAAATAGACCCCGACCAGCGCAACTGCCGGCACGACGCCGAACAAGGTGAACAGGACGATCAACCTGGTCTTGATGCTGTTGAAGTCAATCGAGCGCAAAAATGACGGCATAGGGGACCCCGAATCAGTTGTTGCCAACAAGGCGGCAGCACCCGAGACGGTTAGACCCGGCGAGTTAATGCGCTTTTAATTCGACCGCATAACCAAAGGGCGGTGAACGGATTTCGAGGGATTTTCGAAAGATTTTCCTGAAACGTGGTTTCCAGCACTCTGCACCCAAGCAAAAACCCACGGCTTCAAGCCGTGGGTTCGTGCATTTGCAGATACAGCGTGCGGTTACCAGTGCAGCTTGGCGCCGATGGTGCCCTCTGCCCCGCTGACGTCGTTGGACAGGCCTTCCGTGATGCCGCCGCTCAGGAAGATCGCCGTGTTCTCGGCGATCATCGCGGTTACGCCTGCCCGGGCGTTGAGAAGGCTCGACTGCGCTTCGGTCTCGAGCACTGCCGTTCCGTTCGACACGCTGTTCGAGCCATCGAGGCTGTCCGAGAATGCCACGGACAGGAACGGCAGAACCTTGCCTTCATGCATCGTGCCGTCGAGCCGCAGGCCAGCCTTTGCCGTCCAGTTCGCGACGTCGTCCTGCGTGCCGGCCAGCATGCAGTGGTTGCCGCACTCAAGGCCGTCATAGGCGAGTTCTGCGGTGGCACCCAGGCGCCAGTCACCCATCGGCCAGAGCATGCCGGCCTGAATGGCGCCGATCACGCCCGAGGTCGTGGCCGCGCGTTCTGCCGTCAGCGGACCCTGGTAGGTCCAGTTGATGTTGCCGTAGCCGAGCGAGACGTTGGCAAACATGTTGCCGCTCGCGTAGCCGACGTGGGTCGACATCATGCCGCCGTCGCCTTCAAGCTTGCCCGTGCCGGCCAGCGTCGTGACGTCAACGTCCGTGTTGGCATATCCGCCCGACACGCCGACGCGGAAGCCATCAGCCACGCGCAGGTCCATGCCACCCGAACCGCAGGTGTAGTCCTGGTCGGTCTCGAGACCCGTGTCCGCGCCCGTGCTCATGTTGCCGCCGCTGACCTTTGCCCAGGCGCGACCCATCGTCGACCGCTCGCCGTCGCCGAGGAGTTCATCCGTGCTGCGGAAGCAATTGCTCATGAGTGCCTTGCCGGCGACCGCCATCGCCGCGTCGCCGAAGAGGCCTTCGCCGATGCGCGACTGCAGGAAGTAGCCGTCATTCGCGCCCGAGTAGTTCGGCAGGTAGTTCAGCGTGTACTCGTAGGCGCCGGCGAAGACCGGAGCCGCGAGGGCGAACTGCGTACCGTTGTTCGCGCCAGCGACGCGGACGAGCTCAATGCCATTGCCGGTCGTTGCCGCCGGTGCGCCCGACGGCGCAAACGGGATGACGTTGATGAGCGTGGTGTTGGTAGCAGAGCCGCCGATCGACAGGAAATCGTGCGTCGTGCCGTTGACGGGTGCGCCCGCATTGTTGAGCTGCACTTCGGCGTTCAGGACGCCGCCACCCACGTAGTTGCCTACGATGATCACCGATCCTGGCGAATTGCCCGGATTGATGGCGCCGCTGTTGGTGACGTTGCCGTTGATCGTGGCATTGCCCGAGAAGCGGGCGCCTGCCTGGATAAGGAGGCTGTCGGCCATGGTGCCGTTCACCCGCAGCTCGCCGCCGCTGACGGTGGTCAGGCCGGTGTAGTTCGTGTTGCCGTTGATGGTGAAGGTGCCGGTGCCAACTTTTGTCAGACTTGCGACCGCGACCGATTGATTGATCGTTCCGCCATAGACGGTCGACGCGTTGTTACCACCCAAAGTCAGGTTGCTACCGAAATAGATGTTCGTCGTCGCGCCTGTACCAGAGAGGGAGCCGATGACTTCGGTTCCGCCACCGGGGCCAGGGCCTCCCACGTTCAGCGTCGTACCGGCACCAAGGTCAATGGCGCTCGTATTGCCAAGCGCATCGAGCTCTGCCCACAACACCGTTCCGGCTCCAGAAACGTTCACAGCTCCTGAGTGGGCGTTGTTTACCCCGTTCAAAACCAGCTGTCCGCCGCCATTCACCGTCAAGGCACCTGAGCCTGAAATGTTGCTGTCGTGAAACGACAGGAACCCTGCGGTGTTGATCGTACCCGACCCAACCATCGTGGTGGCGCCAGTACGGCCGTTCAGAACGTTGGCTGCTCCGAGTTGCAGGGTACCACCATTGAACGACATGCCCGCTGATGCCGCACCGAGGTCGGAGAAAGCGTCGACGAGCACCGTGCCACCGTTGAAGGCGGTGCCGCCGGTGTAGGTGTTCGCGCCGCCGAGGTTCAGCGTGCCGGCGCCTGTCTTCACGAGCCAGCCGGCTCCGGAGAGGACGCCGTTCCAGGTTGCTCCGATGCCGTTGGTGTCGATCTTCACGCCGGTCGCTGCGGTGCCGCCGGTCAGGATGCCATCAACCGATGTCACGAGCGCGGAGTCGATCACGCGGATC
>CAZYFM010000028.1:0-30839 GCA_964646885.1 uncultured Flavobacteriaceae bacterium | reverse complement strand
AGCATCGTGAACAGCACGAAGACCGGAAGACCACCGGCATGGAACCAGGCCGGGTTCTGGATCATCCAGGCATTCAGCCCTCCAGCCGCCGTCAGAAGCACTGCCAGCACCAGTGCAGGGCCCGCGGTGTGGCCGCCCGCGGCGCGGGTCGCGACGAAGCCGCCGACGAATGAACCGGCCGTCCAGCCAAGCGCCACCAGCAGAAGGGCCTGCAGCGGCATGGTGGCGGCAAAGCTCCGTACCGCCTCGATGTCCTGCGTGTTCATGCCTTCGGGGAATGGATGGAGAAGCGAGTTCGTGTACTCGCACGCCATCATGATGGCGACCACGGCGACCAGGCCCGCGATCACGGAGATCACGTTGCGGAGCATGCTACATCGACCCGAGGAAGTCGCGCTTGCCGACATCCACGCCGTTGTGGCGCAGGATGTTGTACGTCGTGGTCGCATGGAAGAAGAAGTTCGGCAACGCGAAGTTCTGCAGGTAGACCGCACCCTTCCACGTGAACTTCTGGCCGCCGAGCGTGAGCGAGATGTCCTTGTCCGCCGATCCGTCGAACTGGGCGGGCTTGAGCGACTTGATGAACTCCAGCGTCTTCGCGATGCGCTGCTGAAGCTCGGGGAAAGTCGATTCCGTGTCGGCGTAGCTCGGCACATCGACGCCTGCGAGGCGCGCGCAGGCCCCCTTCGCATGGTCGGTTGCGATCTGCACCTGACGGGCGAGCGCGAACATGTCTGGCGCCATGCGCGCGTTCACGAAGACGGACGGATCGATCTTGCGCGCCTCGGCATTTGCCGCGGCCTTGGCGAGGATCGTCGAGAGGCTCGTGAGGTACTGCGCGAATACGCCGACGCTGGCGTGGTACAGGTTCGAGGACATGGTGGTCTCCTGAGTGGATTTCGGCAAACAACTAGCATATTCACTGCTCGCTGGTGCACTTTTGTATTGCCTGATTCCCGCCTGTCCTGACGCGCCGCTGCGCCGTCCAAACCCGGAAAATGCCCATGTTCCTTGCGTTTCTCGTCCTCGCCCTGCTTGCCGCGGCTGCGCTCGCCGTGTGGATCCTCGGCAAGGATGAGGCCGTCCACGCCATTTCGGACGAGACGCCGGCCTGGTTCGTCGCCATCCGCTACAGGCCCGACGCGACGCAGCAGACCGTGCAACTGCCCATGGGCGTGCGCCGCAAGTGGTCCGCACGCGCGGACTTCACTTTCGTGGGCACGGGTGAGCGCCACTGGGACAGGTTCATGATCCTCGCGGGGACACCACGGGACGCCAAGCTTCCGATCTTCCTCTCGGCCCAGATCGAGGATGCGTATGTTGCGCGCCTTCGCCTGCAGCGTCCGCCCGTGCCCGTTCTGGGGCTCCTGCGCCTGCTTCACGTGATCGGCGTGAAGCGCATGCCCGGTGGCGAGGTGCTGCGCGACCCGGCCCACACCGGCGCGCGCCTCGATGCCATGCCGACCCGCGAAACCATTGCGACACTGCTGGCCCGCGACCGCGCCTACCGGCCGGCGATGGTCAACTTCCTGAGCTACCTGCCATCAGCGAACTACGCTGCCGGCGGTGACAATTCCATCTCGGGACGCAAGGCCTATGGCATCTACGGTCTCGTTGCGCTGCAGACGGTCTATGCGACCGGAGGCCGATTGATGTTCATCGGACGTGTCGAGGAAACCCTTCTTGAACCGAAGGCGGGGCTCACGACAGGGCGCTGGGATGACATCGCCGTGATGGAATATACGGAACCAAAGGCGATCCTGACGATGGAGCAGATCCCCAAGTATCGCGCAGCGCTCAAGCATCGCGACGCCGGTCTCGACCGGACCGTCATCATTTCCTCCGTATCCTCGACCGACTGAAGGACCCCTCATGCTCTGGATCGTGGTGACGCTGGCCGCTGCGGCGGCGCAGACGGCACGCAACGCCATGCAGAGCAGCCTGACCTCGGCGCTTGGCACGCTGGGCGCGACCCAGGTGCGCTTCCTGTTCGGGCTGCCCTTCGCCGTCGCATTCCTTGCGCTGGCCTGCTTCGTGTCCGGACAAGGGCTGTCGACCACCACCTCGTCCTTCTTCGCCTTCACGGCGGCCGGCGCGGTGGCACAGATCCTCGGCACGGTTGCCCTGCTTGCGGCCATGCAGGCGCGGTCCTTTTCGGTTGCGACCGCGTTTTCCAAGACGGAGGCCGTGCAGGTCTCGGTGTTCGGACTCATCCTGCTCGGAGACGCATTGAGCCCGCTGAAGGGTGTGGCGATCCTGATTGCCACGGCCGGCGTCTTCCTCATGGCATTCAAGCCGGGGGAAAGACTGACGCGCGCGACGTCGCTCCCGGTCCTCCAGGGCATCGCCGCCGGCGGGCTCTATGCCCTTGCTGCCGTCGGCTTTCGCGGCGGCATCATGTCCCTTTCTCCCGACACGATCTTCTACGTGCGTGCATCCCAGACACTGGTGTGCTCGCTCTTCATCCAGAGCCTGCTGCTGGGCGCCTGGATGTTTGCCTTCCAGCGGCCCCAGCTGATCAAGAGCTTTGGCCTGTGGCGGCAGAGCAGCTTCGCGGGGTTCATGGGGGCACTGGCCTCCCAGTTCTGGTTCCTGGGTTTTTCACTGACGACGGCAGCGAATGTCCGCACGCTGGGACTGCTCGAAGTCATCTTCGCGCAGTTCGTCTCGCAACGCGTCTTCTCGCAGTCCCTCACCTGGAGGGAACTGGCAGGCATGCTGCTGGTGATTGTCGGCGTGGGGCTGCTGCTCGCGAGCCAGGCCTGACGGCTCAGATCAGGAAGGGCTGGATCAGCCAGGCCGCGACCTGGGGGCCGAACCAGCTGATCGCGGGCATGGCGGCCCACACGAGGCAGCGCAACACATTCATCCAGCCGCCCGGCCAGTTCGACATGCGTCCGATCTGGTTGCGGATGGTGAGCATGGCGGCCATCGCCGGAAGAGCAACGGCCTCCACGAAACGGCCATTCGCATAGGCCCTGCGCCATATCTCGCGCGAGTACGCGTGCAGTTCGCCCAGGGCCAGCTGCTTGGCCTGCCGGATGGCCTTGCGCGCTCCCCAGGCCGAACCGAAAGCCGCGATCACGCAGATGCTGGCGCCAAAGCCCAGCAGCATGGCACTCGCAGTGGCGGCATCCGGCCGCGACAGGATGGGCCCCAGGAGAAGCAGCGGTACGCCAAGATACAGGATTGATGCCCGCATGTGCCGTGCGAGCGGAGCCATTGCGGTCATGTCAAACAGGTCGACGCGCAGATGAGCGGCAAGCGCCGCGCTCAGCCGATAATGAAGAAGCGCCACATAGGCCAGGCAGGACCCCATCATGCCGAACACAAGCGCAAGGCGGATGTACATCCAGATGGTCAAGATCCCTGTATTCGCAGATGGCACGACGGCTGATGCCTGCATCAGGTTTCCGAAGACAGGGGTCAGCACTGCGGCCCAGAAGCCACCAAACACGAGACGGGCCACTGCGTTGGCTCCGGCCAGTGTCGCGAGGTGGTCATCGTATTCGCTGTCGTTGCAGGTCAGGGTTCCCGACGAGTCGGCGAAGGCCGTCAGGCCGCTGCGCGCAAGAAATGTTGGCAGGACGATGCAATAGGCAATCATCGCCAGGAGCAGAAGATCCGACAGACCGTCAGCCGCCGCAAAGAACGCGACGTCTCCTACGAATACGCCATTCATTGCCCCGGCGAAATTCATGAAGGCCACGTGCAGTCCCACGAGGAGAACCAGCGCGATCCCGCCTGACCAGACGGGCCTCAACTCAATCCATGAGATGAACCGGTCAAGAATTCCTGCCGAAGGCGGTGGCGCGGGTTGGTGCGCTGGAGGCGGCAAGGCAGGCCGCGCGGGCGGAAGCTCGCGCTCGTCCTCGCCGCCCTGCGGCCTGTTTTGTTCAACGCTACCTGACATGGGTCCCAGTGCCGGCAAGCCTGACGGAGCGCCCCTCTCCCGCTTGCCCAATTCAAGGAACATAATGTCAATTGAAGCTCTTGTCCGTCACGACGATTGCACAAGTATGGTTAGCGCCTGCAGCGCGATGGCGTCGCCCTCGCGCAAAGGTCACGTGCAGTCCCAATGAAAGGCCACACGGTCGAAGCGACGCGCCAGCAGATCCGCCTGCGAGATGGTGAAACTGCCCTGCCCGAGGTCTCCCCACATGATGGACCCATCTCGTTCGGACCAGAGTTGCAGAAGTACGCGATCAAGTGCCGCGTATCGTTCACCTTTCCGGAAGTCTCCCTGTGTCGTTCCGAGGAACCCTCCGACATGATGCGTCTCACGGTCGGCCGTCGCATGATCCGTCATCCACGTCGCGATGCCGTCAAATCCCGGCCGGTCCACAATCACGGGCTGATAACCCTCAACCTCGGCGCCATAGGGCGAGGGAAGCATGTTGTCCGGCCGGGACACGAGACTGCGGGAGAATTGCCGCAACTGCTTCGACAGCGGGCTGTAGTCTTCCTCTGCTTCCGGGCTTGAGCGCAGCACGCCGGCGCCGGCGTCATCCGGTCGCCAGATGACGCGGAAGGCCCCATCGAAGACGTCATCAAAATTGGCGCCGTACAGGTCATCCGGACCCGTGAAGAACTGAAGCACGCCTTGCGTGGGAAAGTCCGGCAGCGGCGGCAGTGTGGCGAAGTCAAGCTGCGCGAGGAACTGCAAAGGCTGACCAGTGGCTGAGCGTGGCCACTCCTCACCTTCCGGCATCCAGACCTGTCCGCCGATGTGGCTGCCATTCGGGCCTGGCTGCACGGGATCCGACAGCTGAAGCAAGACGGCAGGTCTCGCCTGGCGCAGGAACCACGTGCGAAATGCTGCATCTTCTTCCTGCGAAACGGCGGGGCGATTCATCTGCTCAGCCCGCCACGCCTCCGCCTTTGCACGCGCACCGTCGCGCGCCTTCCTGTTGGCCAGCGCCTGGCGCGTTCTCAACACCAGAACCAGGCCCAGCAACACCAGAAGGATGAAGAGCGCGGCGCCAAGAACGGCTGCACCTGTGGAGGGCGTCATGGGGCGATGCTTCGCGTGTCAGCTCGAATAGGCGCGATTGAGCTTTCGCATCCCGCCAATCCAGCGATTGTAGTCCGTCGCTTTCCTGCGCATGTACTCGAGCACTTCCGGATGGGGAAGAATGAGGAAGTCCTCCGCATCGATTGCACGAACACAGGACTCGGCGACCTCGGCAGGATCCATCATTCCGTCGATCGAGGCCACACCGCCTTCGTTCCCGGCGGTCATGGCCGTGCGCACCGCCTGCGGGCACAGCACGGACACCTTGATGCCCTGGTCTCCATGGGTCAGTGCAATCCATTCCGCAAAACCGACCGCTGCGTGCTTTGTCACGGCATAGGGTGCCGATCCGATCTGCGACAGCAGCCCCGCAGCAGACGCGGTGTTGAGCAGATAGCCACCGCCCCTGGCTGCCATGCGCGGGATGAGATGGCGCGCGGCCCAGACATGAGCCATCACATTGATGTCCCAGATACGCTGCCAGTCCTGGTTCGCGACCTCAGCGCCACCCTTCACGCCGATGCCGGCATTGGAGCAGAACAGATCAATCGGGCCATGGTCCCTCTCCACCGTTTCGATGAGGTGCTGAATGTCCTCTTCCCGTGCCACATTGGCCTGGATGGCTACTCCGCCCGACAGGGAAGCTGTTTCCTGTGCGCCCCGCAGGTTTATGTCCGCGCACACGACCCGCTTCGGCTTCTCCCTGGCAAAGCGAACTGCCATGGCGCGTCCAATGCCGCTTGCGGCTCCCGTGACGACAATGATCCTGTCACCAAGTTTCATGGGCGGTTTCCTTCGTTTTGTGACCGAGCCGTGGAGGCGGTGCCTCAGTAGGCATGCTCTGTGAACAGGCGGCTGACGTCGCGGTTCCAGGAGCCATGGTACCGCTCGAGGATTTCTTCTGCCCGGGTGCGGCCACTGTCGACGATCTGGAACAGGGGTTCGATGAAGCCTTCTTCGGTTCCGCCAATCGAGTCTGTCTGGCCACGCAGGCGAAGCCCCGCCTTGGAGATGGTCAGCATGTGGCGCGCCAGGGCCTGGACATTCGTGTTGCGGAACGGCGTCTTCAGTCCCAGCTTCGGCACGGACTCGCGCAGGGCGCTGCGCTCCTCGGCGGTCCAGTCCTTGACCATGTCCCAGGCGGCATCGAGGGATGACTGGTCGTAGTAGATGCCGACCCACAGGGCCGGGAGCGCACAGATCCTGCGCCAGAGACCACCGTCGGCACCACGCATCTCAAGGAACTTCTTCAGGCGGACTTCCGGAAAGATGGTCGTGAGGTGATCTGCCCAGTCCGCCATGGTCGGTTCGACATGCTCGAGGCCCGGAAGCTTTCGAGCCAGGAAATCACGGAACGACTTGCCAGCCACGTCGTGATACTTGCCATCGCGATAGACAAAGTACATCGGCACGTCGAGCGCGTAGTCGACGTAGCGCTCGAAGCTCATGCCATCTTCAAAAACCCAGGGCAGCATTCCCGAGCGATCGTTGTCGACATCGGTCCAGACATGGCTGCGGTAGGACAGGAAGCCGTTCGGGCGTCCTTCGCGCAAGGGGGACGCTGCAAACATAGCCGTGGCAATCGGCTGGAGCGCCAGGCCCACGCGGAACTTTTTCACCATGTCGGCTTCCGAAGAGAAGTCGAGGTTCACCTGGATGGTGCAGGTCCTGAACATCATCTCGAGGCCGAGGCCACCGACCCGCGGCATGTAGCGGCGCATGATGCCATAACGGCCCTTCGGCATGACCGGCACATCCTCGATCCTTGCGGACGGATGAAATCCCAGCCCCAGATATCCGGCACCGATCTCGCTGGCGACGGTCTTCACCTGCTCGAGGTGCTCGTTGGTTTCCGCGCAGGTCTCGTGGAGGCTCCGCAAGGGAGCTCCGGACAGTTCGAGCTGGCCGCCGGGCTCAAGGCTGATTGCCGCTCCTCCCTGTTTCAGGCCGATGATGTTCGGGCCTTCGTTGATGGGCTGCCATCCGAAGCGCTGGAGGCCTTCGAGCATGGCACGCACGCCGGGCCTGCCTTCGTAGGGGAGCGGTGCCAGCGTCTTGAGATCGAAGCCGAACTTCTCGTGCTCGGTGCCGATGCGCCAGTCCTCGCGCGGCTTGCAGCCCTGCGCCAGATACGCAACGAGATCATCCTTGGACGTAATCGGGCCGCCAGCTGACTGCGGGACAGACATGAAGAGACCTCAATGGTTCAATCGCCACGCTCAACCGTTCCCTCGACCAGGGCGGCGGAAGAGTACGGGCTTGCGAAGCATCTAGTCGCCCAATCCCCCACAAAGCAAGGGGGATGGCCTTCAGCGCCAGTCACCCTTGAGGGCCTGCCACACGGCAATGGCTGAAAGCGCTGCTGTATCGGCCCTCATGATGCGGGGGCCCAGCGACAGCGGTAACGAAAACGTCAGCGAACGGATCAACTCCCGCTCCTCTGGATCAAATCCGCCTTCCGGTCCGGTCAGTATCGCCCACTTGCCTGCCTGCCTGCCTGCAAAGGCGCTCGCCGCATCCGCCGCCCCGCCCGCCTCGTCACAAAATGCAAGCACCCGATCCGGGTCCCACGTCGACAGCATGGCCTTTAGCGTCACTGGCTCGTTGATCTCTGGAACCGTCAGGCGCTCGGACTGCTCGGCTGCTTCGATCGCATTCGCCCGCATGCGGTCGGTGTTCACGCGCTCGACGATCGTCCTGCGCGTCATCACCGGCGTTATCCGGGCCACACCGAGTTCCGTCGCCTTCTGAACAATGTAGTCGAAGGGCGTCTTCTTGACAGGGGCCAGCATCAGCCAGAGATCCGGCTCGACGTAGTGCTGCCTGGTCTGTCGATCCACCTGCAGAACCACCGAGCGCTTGCTGATGGACGAGATCGTCGCCGCCCACTCACCTTCCCTGCCATTGAACAGTCCCACGCCCTGTCCCACCTTTGCGCGCAGGACGTGCGCCAGATAGTGCGATTGCTGTTCATCCAGCTCGATACCCTGGCCAGCAGAAAGCGGGGACCCGATGAAGAGCCGCGCCAGGCCGCCATCATATCTGAGGTGATCCGTATCCCGCTTCATCCTTGAGCCTTGTCCTGAACGCCGGTTCGACTTAACACATCATGGCATGAGCGCAAACGACACCGCGCGTCCTGCCGACGCGACATCCGACACGTGGATCGACACACTCGCACCGAGCGGCACGCGCCCCTACCTGCGCCTGATGCGCGCGGACCGGCCGATCGGGGTGTGGCTGCTCCTGTGGCCATGCTGGTGGTCAATCCTGCTGGCGTCGAACCAGGGTGCGCAGGATGTTGCCACAAGCAGCGTCCTCTATGTCCTTTACCTGCTCAAGCTGATGGCGCTGTTTGCATTCGGGTCGATCGTGATGCGCGGTGCCGGATGTGTCTACAACGATATCGTGGACCGGGATATTGATGCCCAGGTTGCACGCACGGCCGGACGGCCAATCCCGTCCGGACAGGTCAGCGTCCCGTCTGCATGGCTGTTTCTGCTTGTGCTTCTGCTGTTGGGCCTTGCTGTCCTGCTCAGCCTCAACAGCTTTTCGATCTATCTCGGTGCAGCGTCCCTCATTCCCGTCGCCATCTATCCGTTCATGAAGCGGATCACAGACTGGCCGCAGGCCTTCCTGGGGTTCACGTTCAACTGGGGAGCCCTTCTCGGCTGGGCTGCAGTGACCGGCGGTCTCGGACTCGCGCCTCTTGTCCTGTTCATCGGTGCGTTATTCTGGACGCTCGGCTACGACACGATCTATGCCCACCAGGACAAGGACGATGATGCCCTGATTGGCGTGAGGTCCACGGCCCGTCTCTTTGGCGACTCCACGCGCAGCTGGGTTGGTGTCTTTTATCTCGTCGCGCTCGTGATGTTCGCAGGTGCGGGATATCTTGCCGGCATGAACTGGCTGTTCGTGCCGGGCCTGGTCGCAGCAGGCTTTCACCTCGCATGGCAGGTCCGGACGCTCGACATCAATGATGCCACGGCGTGCCTGAGGATCTTCCGCTCAAACCGGGACTTTGGACTGATCGTGTTTTTGTCTATTCTGGCGGGATCATTGCCGCTTCCGGGGATATCATGACCGAAACCTACCTGAGCCTGTCGCCCATTGCAGCGCTCGTGCTGTTTGCGGTTTGGGGGCTGTTGCTTGTCATCTGCATCGGAACGTGGCGGCTTGGGCTCGCCCTTTCCGGAAATGCGCCAAAGGGTGGATTTACGCCCGGGTCTCCCCATGGCAGCGACGCCTACTGGCGCCTGAACAGGGCCCATCTCAACGTCGTCGAGAACCTTCCGTTCTTCGGCGCCATCGTGCTGGGCGGCGCAGTGCTGGGTGACCCCTCGCTTGTGTTCCAGCAACTTGCGAACGTCGTGCTGCTCGCGCGTGTGGTGCAAACCATCATCCATGTCGCGTCAGGCTCGCAGATCGCGATCCTTCTGCGCTTCAGCGCCTACCTGGTGCAGGTATTCAGCATGCTCGCGATGGCCGCCATGGTGCTGCAGTCCAACGGCTTCAAGCTGCCGAACTGACGCCATGACGATTGCCGCCCTTGACCTGCTGACAGCCGAAGAGCTCGCGCAACTGCGCCGGCGATCGGACATCAAGGGGACACTATGCGTCGCCCATGCGTGGCTGGTCATTGCGGGATGCATGGCGGCCTTCGCGCTGTACCCCAATCCGCTCGTGCTGGCGCTTGGCATTGTCATCGTGGGCACGCGCCAGCTGGGCCTTGCGATCCTGATGCATGATGCGGCTCATGGCGTGCTGACGGAAAGCAAGCGGCTCAATGTTTTCCTGGGCCAGTATCTATGCGCCTGGCCGTTGTTCAGCGACGTGCATGCCTATCGCAGCTACCATCTGCAACATCACCGGCACACGCAACAACGTGAAGATCCGGACCTGTCGCTGTCCGCACCCTTCCCCATTACCCGCTCGAGCTTCTGGCGCAAGATGGTCCGGGACCTGACGGGCCAGACGGTGTTCAAGCAGCGCGTCGCCCAGTTCCGCAACGCCTTCACGGTGAAAGGCGGCACGACACTCGACGGGCTGCGAAAGGGCTTCGTCCGCCTCGGTGGAGCCATCGCCTTCAATCTGGCGCTGCTGCTGGGGCTGACGCTGGCGGGTTACTGGTACCTGTTTTTCCTGCTCTGGGTGCTCCCGTTCTTCATCTGGTTTCCACTCGTCACACGCGTACGGAACATCGCCGAGCATGCTGTCGTCCCCGACAATGACGACCCGTTCCGCCAGGCGCGCACGACGCGGGCCAACTGGTTCTGGCGCGCCTGCGTGGCCCCCTACTGGGTGAACTACCACGTCGAACATCACCTGCTGATGTACATACCCTGCTACAACCTTCCCCGTTTCCACGAAATCCTGATGAGAAAGGGCTATGGTCCCCGCATGGAAATCCAGCCCGACTATCCGACCGTGCTTCGGCTTGCGACGGCCAAGACGGGTTGAAACACTTGGATCCCCGCTCCTTCATCCTCGCCAACACACAGCTTCTCAGTCCGCCGCACACGCCGGAGATCCGTTTGCACCTTGCCACGGAGCTTGTGCCCATCTGGCAGAAGACGGAGGAGGAACTGGCTTCGCAGGGCGTGCCGCCGCCGTTCTGGGCCTTCGCGTGGGCTGGTGGACAAGCTCTCTCGCGCTATGTGCTCGATCACCCGGAGACGGTCAGGGGCAAGCGTGTCCTTGATTTTGCTTCCGGCTCGGGTCTTTCGGCAATTGCTGCCGCGAAGGCTGGTGCAAGCGAAGTCCTGGCCACCGAGATTGACCGGTTTGCCGTCGCCGCGATGGAACTCAATGCGCAGGCCAATGATGTCGAGATAGTTCCCTCGCTTGCCGATGTCGTCGACACGGACCAAGGTTGGGATACCGTCATTGCGGGTGATGTCTGCTACGAGCGCGAGATGTCAGCCCGGGTCTTTGCATGGCTGAGGCGCCTGGCGGGACGAGGTGCGCTGGTGCTCATCGGTGATCCGGGGCGCAACTACCTGCCGAGCAGCCATCTCGTCGAGATTGCCGTCTATGACGTTGCCACGACGCGCGAACTTGAAGACCGCGAGGTCCGCCGCACGAAGGTCTGGCATGTGCTGGCGTAAGGCGACCGGTCAGCGGAACCGGTCGTCGATCTCAACGTTGCCCGGCCAAACCTCTGTCAGCTCCCTGGCAATTGCACGCCCTTCCTCGACATAGGACTGCTCTTCCTCCGGCGACGGGAAGGCGCTGGAGGCCGGGTCTTCATCCCGATAGATGGCCTGGAAACGGTCGTCCCAGATTTCAATACGCTCGGCGAGGTCGAACGAAATGTCCACGTGGTAGTGGCTGACATTCTCTCCGGTATCCGCATCCCACAAGGGCCAGCAAGAGAACTCCGGACGCAGGCGCAGGTTCACGGGCGCGCTCTGCGTTCGCTCCCCCCCGGTCACGGCTCCGATCGCTTCATCGTCAGCCCCCGAACCAGGACCGCCGAAGGAGCCGCCACTGCCAAAGCCAAAACCGCTGGCCTTCGTCCTCATGCCCGGCTGGTAGACGAGCAGGTAGCATGCGAGGGCGGCCGCCGCGGGAGCGATGAGTTCGATGAGCAGGCTCTGCACGTCGCGAGGCCAGGGGCGCAGGCCTCCGGTATACTCAAGCCACAGAATGAAAGCCGTTACTGCCGAATAGATGACGAAGGCGTTTGTTGTCTGGCGGCGCCCCTTCCGGTCGGCTTCGTCTTCCGGCGGCAGCGCCTTCGACGCCCAGAGGAGGTATCCACCCTGCACGCCTACGTTCAGGGCGAAGAGGATGGTGGCGAGGCTGCTCAGCGTGACCAGAGATGCGCCACTGGCGGCCGTCAGGTAGGCTCCTGCCGTCAGGATGAACGTTTTCATCTGCTCCTTCGGATCAGGCTTGCTCAGCTTGATGGCGTCTATCGCCCGGTCGAGAAGCGTGCCGACATAGATCGTGCGCAGGACAAAGAGCCCGGCGATCACGTAGAAAAATCCAAGCGGGAAAGCCAGAAGGGTCAATTCAGTTCATCCGTCGGCGCTGACGCATTCTGCGCGGTGGGGGAGCGAGTGGAAGATCCGAAAAGAGCGAAGCCTCGACGGGCGCATTGCGCCTTTCGATGTTCAGGATCCGCAGTTTCGTGTCGACACCACCGGGCGCCGAGAAACCGCCCACGGCTCCATTGGCGCCGAGCACCCGGTGGCAAGGAACGATGATCGGAAACGGATTGGAGCCCAGCGCCTGGCCGATCGCACGCGCCGTGCCCGGAGCCTTGAGGCGCTGAGCGATCTGACCATAGGTCATCGTGGAACCCGGCGGGATACGCCTCGCCTCGTCATAGACTCGCCGGTGGAACTCCGGAACACCGGTCAGATCGAGTTTCGCATCGAGCAGGTCGACGGGTTCTCCCTCCAGCAAGCGGCGAATGTCCGCCATCACGGCATCCACTTCCGGCGTCGGCTGACGTTCTTCCGCGCCAGCAACGCGGGCGGAGATGAATTGCCGGGTTGCCTCGGGATCGCTGTCGGGCAGAGACACACCAAGGATGCCCAGTTCGCCCCAGGCGATGGCGCATGTGCCGATTGGCGTGTTGAAAAGTGCAAAACTGCGGATCATTTCCGCCGATATGGACCAGTTTTGAGCCGGTTTCGCAAGGGCCGCGCTTGACGAAAGCCACCCCGGAAGTTTCATTGCGCGACGCAACAAGGGAATGCCGATGTCCGATCGAATTTCGCTTCTCGAGAGCCTGATTGCCAAGGCCAGAAAGCTGGGGGCGGAACAGGCGGATGCCGTGGTTTTTGACTCGGTTTCCTCGAGCGTGTCCTACCGACTCGGCAAGCTCGAGGAAGTCGACCGTTCCGAATCCTCCGACCTTGGCCTTCGCGTCTTCATCGGCAAGCGACAGGCTGCCGTCGCGTCCAACGACATGTCCGCGCATGCGCTCGACCAGCTCGCCGAACGCGCCGTCGCGATGGCGCGCACCACGCCCGAGGACCCGTTCTGCGGATTGGCGCCCAGCGACCAGCTCGCGCGCTCGTTCCGGGACCTTGACCTCGAGGACAAGGTTGAACCGTCGTCGGAAAAACTCGTGGAACTCGCCCGCTCCTGTGAAGGCGCCGCGCGCGAGGTACCGGGCATCACCAACTCCGAAGGCGCTGGGGCCGGCTGGGGACGTGGCGCCGTGGCTCTCGTCACCAGCGACGGGTTTGCCGGCGCCTATGCAACGACCTCCGTTTCCGTGTCGGTCAGCGTCATCGCCGGCGAAGGCACAGGCATGGAGCGCGATTACGACTTCTCTTCAACGCGCCACCTGGCTGACCTGGGTGACCCGCAGGAAGTTGGCCGCAGCGCTGCCACCATGGCAATCAAGCGGCTCAACGCCCGGCGGGTGAAGTCGCAGACCGTCCCCGTGGTCTTTGATCCCCGCACGGCCAACAGCATCCTTGGCCACTTTGCCGGAGCCATCAACGGCATCTCGATCGCGCGCGGTACATCCTTCCTCAAGGACAAGATGGGCCAGAGGATCTTCAAGCCGGGCGTGCGGATTGTCGATGACCCGCATATCGTGCGCGGCTTCCGCTCGCGACCCTTTGACGGCGAAGGCGTGAAGAACGGCCAGATGAACCTCATCGAAGACGGGGTGCTGCAGACGTGGCTCCTCGACAGTTCCGCGGCACGGCAACTCAAGCTGCGCAGCACGGGCCATGCGGCCCGCGGAACCGGGGGGCCTCCGTCACCGTCCACCACGAACCTCTATCTCGTGCCCGGCACCATGAGCCCGAAGGATCTGATGGCCGACATCAAGCAGGGCTTCTACGTGACCGAACTGATCGGCATGGGCGTGAACGGCGTCACCGGCGACTACAGCCGCGGCGCCACCGGCTTCTGGATTGAAAATGGCGAACTGGCCTTCCCGGTCAATGAAATCACGATCGCGAGCAACCTGAACGACATGTTCGCCGAGATGACCGCCGCCAATGACCTGATCTTCCGGTATGGCACGAACTCGCCCACCCTTCGGATCGAAGGAATGACCATTGCAGGCGATTGACCAGGAAGACCTCGAGCTTGTCGTTGCATCGCTCAGGTCTGCCGGAACGATCGCGCGTGAAGGTTACGCGGCCACGCCTAAGACCTGGGAGAAGTCCAAGGGCAATCCGGTCACCGAAACCGACATTGCGGTCGACCTGCACCTGAAGTCGCTTCTGTGCGGATCACGCCCCGACTATGGGTGGCTCTCCGAAGAATCCGTCGACAATCCGGACCGTCTGCAGCGCAAGCGGGTGTTCGTGGTGGACCCGATTGACGGAACACTCGCCTTCATCAAGCGCAAGCCCGAATTCACGGTGTGCGTCGCTGTCGTGGATGACGGTCGGCCGGTGGTTGCCGGCGTCTACAATCCCCTGACCGAGGAAATGTTCACGGCGGGTGTCGGACATGGCGCCTACCTGAACGACAGGCGCCTGAGCGTCACCTTGCGCGCCGAACTCCCCGGCTGTCGCATGCTGGTGGCGCGTGATGTCATCGAACACAAGGCGTGGCCGACACCATGGCCTGCGATGGAGATCGGCAAGCGGGCCTCGATCGCCTACCGCATGGCGCTGGTGGCGAGCGGGGACTTCGACTGCATGATGGCCCTTTCATCCAAGCACGAGTGGGACACCGCCGCGGCCGCGCTTCTGGTCCAGGAGGCCGGAGGACTTGTCACCTCGCACGCGGGGGCGCCGCTGGTATACAATCAGGAAAAGCCGGCGCATCGAAGCATCGTGTGCGCAGGCCCTGCCCTTCACAGGGCGATCATGGACCGAACCCAATTCTTGAACCTGCCCTAAGTCGCGAGAACAGAAATGTCCAAGCAGCTCCTTCACCTCGTTTTTGGCGGCGAGCTTACCGCGCTCGACAAGGTCGAATTCCGTGACCTCGACAAGATTCACTTCGTTGGTCTTTACCCCAACTTCGCGAAGGCGCGCGAGGCATGGAAGTCGGCTGCGCAGGCAACGGTCGACAATGCCCACATGCGCTACTTCGTCGTGCACCTGCACAAGATCCTGCAGCCGGAGTTCGATGCCCAGGAACTCGCCGACATGGCTGCAAGCAGCGCTGCAAAGAAGGCCAAATCGGCCAAGTCCCCGAAAAAGCAGGCAAAAGGTGCCGCTCGCCGGTAACCCTGAGTGAGTACAGGTTGTGGTTAAGGTGGGGGGCCCATGGTAGGTTTGGGGTCTTCAACCCTGAATGGGTCGCTGTATAAACCCGCCAGATGACGCGAACTCCGGACAAGCCAGCCAGTGCCCCCGTCGACACCAGACCGCTCCTGCGGCTGGCCCGGGAATTCGTGCGCCCTTATTCCCGCCTCGCCGTGCTGATCCTTGGCCTCATGGCGATCGAAGCCAGCCTGACCGGCGGCATGGCCTATTACCTCGAGGAAGTCGTGAACACGCTGTTCACGCCCAACCGCGAAGAAGGCATGCTGGTGATTGTGCCGCTGGTGCTCCTGGGGATCATGGCCATCAAGGCTGCAGTCTCCTACGTGTCGAGCATCTCGCTGGCCAAGGTCGGACAGGGTGTGATCAATGACCTGCAGCTTGCGATGTTTCGCAAGATCACGAATTTCGACCTCGCGCAGCTGAACCGGATGCATTCGGGCCAGTTCGCTTCGCGCTTCCTCAACGATGCACTTCTGGTTCGCGAGAGTGTCACCCGGTCCATGCAGGGCATGGTGAGGGATGTGCTGACCATCATCGGCCTTGGCGTCGTGATGTTCATCCAGGACTGGCCGCTTGCACTCGTCCTGTGCAGCGTGCTGCCGCTCACGGGCCTGTTCACGCTGAACCTCGGCCGCAAGACCAACAAGGCCGCTGTCCAGGGCATGGCTTCCACCGGTGACCTCGCCACCCACCTTTCCGAGACCCTCGACGGCAAGCGCGTCATCAAGGCGTACAGGATGGAAGAGCACGCCATCGCGCGCGCCGACCACATCGTGTCCGAGCGCATGCGATTCCTGATGAAGGGCGCCCGCGCAAAGGCTGCTGCGACGCCCTCCGCCGAAGTTCTGGCGGGTGTCGGCATCGCCGCCGTCATTGCCTATGCCGCCTATCGTGGCATGGACATCGCGAGCTTCACGTCGTTCATGGCGGCGATGATGCTTTCGTACCAGTCCATCCGCTCGCTTTCCAATCTCTACACCGCGCTCAGCGAGGGCTCCGCCGCTGCACAGCGCGCCTTTGCCCTGCTCGATACGCCGACCGAGGTCCGCGACGAGGGCAACGCGGAACTGCGCCTGAAGCCGGTTCCGCACCGGGCACAGATTTCATTCCGCAATGTCGCCTTTGACTACACGGGACACGGTGCCCAGGCCCTTCAGGGCACGAGCTTCGAAATCCCTGCGGGCAA
This sequence comes from uncultured Flavobacteriaceae bacterium, assembly GCA_964646885.1. Classification (GTDB taxonomy): domain Bacteria; phylum Pseudomonadota; class Alphaproteobacteria; order Micropepsales; family Micropepsaceae; genus SZUA-430. The sequence continues at coordinate 14,437 of CAZYFM010000028.1, read as the reverse complement.
GACGGTGGCCCTCGTCGGACCCTCTGGCGCCGGAAAGAGCACCGTGCTCAATCTCATCCTGCGCTTTTATGATGTCACAGGCGGATCCATCGAAATCGACGGACAGGACATCCGCAAGGTGACCATCGCCTCCCTGCGGCAGTCTATGGCGCTGGTAACCCAGGAGCCGTTCCTGTTCGATGAGTCCATCGCCGACAACATCCTTTGCGGAAGACCCGGCGCCACGATGGCCGAGGTGGAAGACGCGGCTCGTGCCGCAGCTGCCCACGACTTCATCATGGCGCTGCCCGAGCAATACAAGACGCGTGTCGGCGAAGCCGGCGTGCGCCTGTCCGGTGGCCAGCGCCAGCGTATCGCAATCGCACGCGCGATCCTGAAGGATGCGCCGATCCTGCTGCTCGACGAGGCCACGTCCTCGCTCGACAATGAAAGCGAAAAGGAAGTCCAGCTTGCGCTGAACCGGCTGATGAAGGATCGGACCACGCTGGTCATCGCCCACCGCCTCTCGACGATCGCCGACGCGGACAAGATCGTCGTCCTTGAAGCCGGCCGCGTCACGGAGCAAGGCACGCATGGCGAGCTGATTGCCAAAGGCGGCACCTATGCGCGCCTCTATCGCACGCAGTTCACCGATGGCCGACCAGCCATCGCCGTCGCAGAGTAACCGAGATGCTGCGACGCTGGTGGAAGAGGTTCAAGAAGTCCGACGGCCTTAGAAATGCCGGCTGCTACATCCTGGCGATGTACATCCGCCTCGTCTGGGCCACGGGACGCTGGGAGATCCGCAACGGCGAGCAGGCCGAGAAATTCTGGCGCGAGAAGACGCCCTTCATCATTTCCTTCTGGCACGGGCGCATGCTCATCCTGCCGTGCATGTGGCCGACCACGGCGAAGATGCACATGCTGATCTCGATGCACCGGGACGGCGAGCTCATCGCGCGGGCAATCGGGTACTTCGGTCATGGCACGGTCCGTGGCTCGGCGGCAAAGCCCGGGTCCAACAAGGACAAGGGCGGCGCAGCCGCCCTGCGTGGCATGCTAAAGGCGCTCAAGGCCAACGAGTATGTCGGCATCACGCCTGATGGTCCGCGTGGACCGCGCATGCGCGCCAGCGACGGCATCGTCACCGTCGCGCGCGTATCGGGCGTGCCCATCATGCCCTGCAGCTTCAGCTGCAGGAACAGGGTCGTGCTTGGTACGTGGGACCGGTTCCTGCTGCCGTTGCCCTTCACACGCGGCGTCATCCTGTGGGGCGACCCGATTTATGTTCCGCGCGATGCGACGCCGGACATGCTTCAGTCGAGCAAGTTACAGGTGGAGGCTGCACTCACGCGCGTCACGCAGGCCGCCGACGCGGCGATGGGTGTTGATACTGTCGAGCCCGAACCCGTCGAGGCGACGGCGTGATGACCGACCGGAAACCGTCGCGCATTCTCTCTGCCTATCGCGCGGCGACCAGCTTCGCGGAGCCCCTTGCAGCACGCCTGCTGCAGCAGCGACTTGCCCGGGGGAAAGAAGATGGCGACCGGCTCCCCGAACGGCTCGGCCGCCCTGGCCGCGTCCGTCCGAAGGGACCGATCATCTGGATCCATGCCGCGAGTGTTGGCGAGTCCGTCTCCATCCTTCCTCTGATCCGGGACATGGGACGCCTCAGGCCCGATGCGACCGTCCTTGTCACCACAGGGACAGTCACTTCGGGTCGCGTGATGGGTGAACGCCTTCCACCCAACGCATTCCACCAGTTTGTTCCCGTGGACACGCCCAGCGCCGTTCGCGCATTTCTCGACTACTGGAAGCCGGGGCTGGCGCTGTGGGTCGAGTCCGAACTGTGGCCGAACATGCTGCACGAGACGAAGCTGCGGCAAATTCCGGTCGTGCTCGTGAATGCCCGCATGTCCGACAACTCCTTCAAGCGATGGCGGCGTGCGCCCGGCATGGCCGCCGAACTGCTTGGCACCTTCGACCTTTGCCTGGCACAGGACGAGACCGTTGCCGCCAAGCTGGAGACGCTTGGCGCACCAAGAGTGGAGACGCCGGGCAACCTCAAGCTCGTGGGAGAGCCCCTTCCCTTCGACGCCAATGTCCTGGGCGGCCTGAGGGCCGCGATTGGCGGGCGGCCCGTCTGGCTGCTGGCCTCTAGCCATGAAGGCGAAGAGCAGCTTGCGGCCTTCGCACACCGGGACCTCGCGGCCCACATCCCTGGTTTGCTCACGATCGTCGTGCCCCGCCATCCGCAGCGAGGCCCGCAAGTGGCCCAGACTTTGGCGCCGCTCTTTCGGGTGGCGCGACGCTCTGCTGGAGAAATCCCTGCGCCGGATACTGAACTGTACATCGCCGACACGATGGGCGAACTGGGCGTGTTCTATCGCCTGTCGCCTCTTGCTGTCATGGGCGGCAGCTTCGTGCCGCATGGCGGACAGAACCCGCTTGAGCCCGCCCGCCTGGGCGTTGCAGTGCTGAGCGGACCGCATATCGGCAATTTCCGTGACATCTTCAGGATCCTCGTCGAGGCCGGAGGGGCAGAAGTACTTGCCTCCAATGACCTGCTGACCCAGAAGACTGGAGAACTTCTCATCAACGAACTAGAACTGTCCCGACGCGGGCAAGCCGCAGCGCGAGCTGCGGGCACGAAAGAACCCCTGATCAGGACGTTCGAACTGCTCGCGCCCTATCTGAGGAACATGGATGCGATTGCAGGCACCTGATTTCTGGTATGCCAATCCCAATGAGACCGTCGCTTTTGTCCTGCGACCACTGGGCTGGCTCTACGCCTTCATTGGCAGGCTTCGGCGGGCGCTGACAAAGCCGTTTCGCGCTCCCGTGCCTGTCATCTGCGTCGGCAATCTCACTGCAGGCGGAACCGGCAAGACCCCGCTCGCCATTGCGATCGGGCAGAGGCTGGCCGCGCGGGGCCTGAAGGTCGCGTTCCTGTCCCGCGGCTACGGCGCGGATGTGCCCGGGGCCATGATCGTCGATCCGGCTCAGGATCTGGCGAAGGACGTGGGTGATGAACCGCTTCTGCTGGCGCAGCACGCGATGACGGTCGTGTCTCCGGACCGCCCTGCGGGAGCCCGGCTTGCGGTGTCGCGGGGCGCGCAGGTCATCGTCATGGATGATGGATTCCAGAACCCCTCGCTGGGAAAGGACCTCAGCTTTGTCGTGGTCGATGCAGCGAAAGGCTTCGGCAATGGCTGTGTCATACCTGCAGGACCACTGCGTGAGAACATCGAAGACGGGCTGCAACGCGCCAACGCGATGATCTTCATGGGACAGGGCTCGGCCACTGTCCCGGACACCAAGCCCCTGCTCAGGGCGGAACTCGTTCCGCTGGATGGCGAGGCGCAGCGCCTGTCGGGCAAGCCCTTCGTCGCCTTTGCCGGCATCGGCTTGCCGCAGAAGTTCTTCGACACGGCCATGTCCTGTGGCGCCCACATCAAGGCTACGCGCAGCTTTCCTGATCATCATGCATTTTCCGAAGATGATCTGGACCTGCTCCGGAACCTCGCCAAGGTCAACAATGCCCGCCTGCTCACGACGGAAAAGGACTGGTTGAGGCTTCCGCCCGCCGTCAGGCCCGATGTCGAGGTGCTGAAGGTCCAGGCCCAGTTCGACTCTACTTCAACAACACTCCTCGACCAGTTCATAGGCACATGTCTGACGACGTTCAAACCGTCCGAACCAACCGCGCACTGAAGAAGGGCGAGAAGCCCCGACCGCCGATCGCCATGCGGGTGATCTATGCGCTCGAGTACGTGTTGTTCCTTGGAATCATGGGGCTGTTCAGCGCCCTTGGCCTCCGGCGCGCGTCCGACCTTGGGGGCTGGCTTGCGCGCACGCTTGGGCCCCGCATTCCGGTGACACGCCGGGCGCGCCGAAATCTTGCTGCCGCACTTCCCGCGATGTCGGAACAGGAACGCGAAACCTGTATCCGGGACATGTGGGACAATCTCGGGCGCACGTTTGCCGAATACGCCTATCTGGGCCATTTTTCTGCCAATGGCGATGATCCCCGCATCATCATTGTCGGCCGGGAGAACGCAAAGGCGGCCATTGCCAAGGGGCGTGGCGGTCTCTTCGTTTCCGGGCATTGCGGCAACTGGGAACTGATGCCGCCCTGCATCCGGGATCTCGGGCTCAAGGGCACCCTCGTCTATCGGCCGCCCAATAATCCCCATGTTGACGAATGGATCGCGCGCCAGCGCAGGCTTGGCCTTCCGACGCTTGCCGCCAAGGGCGGCGATGGCGCACGCGCGATCATCCGGACACTCAAGGAAGGCGGGTTCCTGGCGATGCTCGTCGACCAGAAAATGAACAACGGGATTTCAGTGCCATTCTTCGGTCGCGAGGCGATGACGCCGACGGGAGCACCGAGTCTCGCCCTGCGCCATGATGCGCCGATCGTGCCGGCATGGTGCGAACGCCTGCCCGGACAGCGCTTTCGTGTCACGATCTATCCCGAGATCCCGCGACCGAATACCGGGGACAAGGACAAGGATGTGTTTGAGTATGCGCTTGCGCTCAATCGCTTCCTCGAGGCCCGCATCCGCGAAAACCCCATGAACTGGCTCTGGCTCCACAATCGCTGGCCCAAGGGTCAGGCCGCGGGAAGCACCAGTGCCGGATCGAGCCTTTCCTGAAACCAGTTGAGCCGCCAGCACAGGTGTGGTCCGGTCGCACGACCGGTCTTGCCCACGGCGCCGAACACGTCACCCTTGGACAGGCGGTCGCCAACCTTCACGTCGATGCGCGACATGTGCAAGTAGCTCGTCGAGACGCCACGGCCGTGATCAAGGATCACCGTTCCGCCGGTGAAGTACAGGTCGGGTTCTGCCATCGACACAATGCCGCCGAGCGGCGCCGCGAGCGGCTTGCCTTCGCCGGCCGCAATGTCCAGGCCAAAATGAGGGCGCTTGGGGACACCATTCAGGATGCGCTGGCTTCCATAGACTCCGGTGACGGGTCCGCGAACAGGCCAGGCGAAGTCATCGGCGAACCACTCTTCATCCGTGTCACGCGCGCGCGCTGCGCCGATCAGAGCGTTGTCGCGTTCAATTCGCGCGAGGACCGAGGGCGGCGGATCGACAAATTTTTCCGGAAGCCCGTTGATCTTCTGGACGTTGTACTCCCTGACCGAGGGAGAGAGGGTCTGTTTGACGGGATCCGCATCGGGCAGTTCCACCTCGAGCACCGCCGGGTCCTTGCGGTCATAGGCAAACCCGAAGGCAAAGCTGCCTCCGGCTGAAGGACGGATCGGCTTGCCGTCGAGCATGATCTTCGCTCCCGGCACGGTCTTGCCGCGTACCAAGGCACCCTGCGTGATCTTGCCCCTGAGAAGGTCGCCGGCCTGGGCAGTGGGGAGGCCGGCAAACAGCGCAGCCAAACCCAAACCGGCCTGGAGCGTTGAGCGCCGGCTCAGCATCAGGCCTTCCTTCCCGAGCGGGTTGCATTCAGTTCCTGAAACCGGCGGAACGCCACATTGGCGTCCGCATAGGCCTCCTGCAGGTCGACGTTCCAGTAGCGCAGGTCTTCGAGCGGGATCTGTGCGCCGGTGACGGCGCAGATCACATAGGCCCCCTGGGTCACGATCTTGTAGTCGCCATCCAGATACTTGATCTCGGCCAGTCCGCGCATTCCGCGCTCCATGAAGTTCATCGTGAATCGTCCCTGCACTCAGGGGCTCAGGATAGCAGCGCCGGCGGGCTGCCGCTAGAACAGGTCTGACTGACCCGGGGGCTTTGATTTTCCTCGCGGTTTTGGCGGATTTGGCGCGCCTCCCGTCGCCACGGCTGCCACGTCACCATCGGCAAAGCTGATCTGAAGCGCGTCACCGGATGCGACCTGCCCCTTGCCCGTGACGAGCTTTCCCTTGGCCGACGTGACGAGCGCAAATCCGCGGGACAGCGTGGAGCGGTGGCTCAGCGCTTCCAGCAGCTTCGCCTTCTCCCCCAAGCGCTGCTGGAGTGTCTGCACGTGACGGCGGGCTGCCAGCATCGCGCGGTGCTGAAGATCACTGAGACGGATGGCCTGGTGCTCAGCTGCCTTGCGCAGCGGCGCTGCAGACAGGCGCGAGCCTGCCCTTTCGAAGCGCGTGCGCTGACGCTGCACCAGGAGCGACAGCGAACCGGACAGCGCTGCCGCCGCCATGTCGAGGCGCTGGCGCGGCGTCTCCAGAAGCCGCTGTGCGCGCGGCAGGCCTCGTCCGACGTCCGTCAGTCGCTGTCGCGCCTGTGACATGGTGCGAAGCAGGCCACCCTGGTTCCGCGTCGCCAGCTCCGTCACCTGTCGCATGAGCTCCGAGCGGACCGGCACGGCCATCTCGGCTGCGGCCGTCGGCGTCGGCGCCCGCTTGTCGGAGGCAAAGTCGATCAGCGTTGTGTCGGTCTCGTGCCCAACGGCCGAAATGAGCGGGATCGCGCTGGCCGCCGCTGCGCGCACCACAATCTCCTCGTTGAAAGGCCAGAGGTCCTCGATCGATCCGCCACCGCGCGCGACGATGATGACGTCCGGTCGGGGCACCGGACCATCCGGGGCAAGCTCATTGAAGCCGCGAATGGCCGCGCTGACCTCCGCGGCGGCCTTTTCTCCCTGAACGGAAACGGGCCAGACGAGGACGTGGCGCGGGAAGCGTTCGGACAGGCGATGCAGGATGTCCCTGATGACGGCTCCCGTTGGCGACGTGACGACACCAATGACCCGAGGCAGGTAAGGGATCGGCTTCTTGCGCGCGTCATCGAAGAGGCCTTCTGCCGCAAGCTTTTTCCGCCGCTCCTCGAGGAGCTGCATGAGTGCGCCTACGCCAGCGGGCTCAATGTTCTCGACGATGATCTGGTAGGAAGATTTGCCCGGGTAGGTCGTCACGCGGCCCGTGGCAATGACTTCCATGCCTTCCACCACCCTTGCGCGGACCCTCATGAAGACATTGCGGAAACAGACGGCGTCGATCTTGGCGTCGTTTTCCTTGAGGCCGAAGTAGGCGTGTCCCGAGCTGTGCGCGCCACGGAAACCGGAGATCTCGCCCCGGATGCGGACGTGCCCGAATTCGCGCTCAACCGTGCGCTTCAGCGCATTTGAGACCTCGCTGACGCTGAACTCGGGGATATTGGCTTTTGAACCGGACGGAGCTGTGCCTTCCGTCGTGGAATCCGTTTCACTGACCATGGCTGCATGTTACAAGCCGCCCGGTCGTTGGGCGAGACTGAAATGGACTGCGGAAAATGAAAATTCTGGTCATCGGGTCGGGTGGACGCGAGCATGCACTTTGCTGGGCCATTGCGGCCTCACCGCTGACAAAAAGCCTCTTCTGCGCACCCGGAAATGCCGGGATCGCGAACGTGGCGACATGCGTTCCCATCGACGTCATGGACTTTGACGGCCTGTGCCGCTTCGCCAAAACCGAGGGAATCGACTTCGTGGTCATCGGGCCGGACAATCCGATTGCCGAGGGTCTCGCCGATCGCTTTCAGCAGGAAGGCATCAAGCACTTTGGTCCTTCGCGGGCCGCATCGGAACTTGAATGGTCCAAGGGCTTTACCAAAGACTTCTGCCAGGCCGAAGGCATCCCGACTGCCGCCTACAGGCGCTTTACGAATGCGCTCGAGGCGAAGCAATACGCCTCCACGCATTCCCTTCCCGTTGTCATCAAGGCTGACGGACTTGCCCTCGGCAAGGGTGTCGTAATCGCGTCAACGCATGACGAGGCGGCTGCCGCCATCGACTCCATGTTTGCCGGCGCCTTTGGCGCTTCAAGCAAGAACATCGTCATCGAGGAATTCCTTGAGGGAGAAGAGGCCAGTTTCTTCGTCCTTTGCGATGGCGAGCATATCCTTCCCTTCGGCGCCGCGCAGGATCACAAGCGCGTCGGTGACGGCGACGTGGGGCCCAACACGGGCGGCATGGGCGCCTATGCCCCCGCTCCCGTGTTCACGCGCGAGATTGAAGCGCAAGTCCTGAAGCAGATCATCGAGCCCACCGTTCGTGGCATGCGTGCGCGGGGCCGCCCCTTCAAGGGCGTGCTGTTCGCGGGGCTGATGATCACGGCTTCGGGACCCAAGCTGATCGAATACAATGCCCGCTTCGGCGATCCGGAGTGCCAGGTGCTGATGATGCGCCTGAAGTCGGACCTGTTGCCGCTGCTGATCGCGTGTGCGGATGGTGCGCTCCACACAGTCGATGCGCGGTTCCACGATGATGCGGTGCTGACCGTCGTGCTTGCGGCGCAGGGATATCCGGACGCACCGCGCAAGGGCACGGTCATCAAGGGTGTCGAGGCTGCCGGCAAGCTTGACGGCGTGCAGGTGTTCCATGCCGGCACCAAGTTGCAGGATGGAGCACTGATCGCAAATGGCGGGCGTGTACTGAACGTCACCGCCCGCGCGAAAAACGTAACGGAAGCACAGCGTCTCGCCTACGAGGCGGTGAAGCTGATCGACTGGCCGGGCGGGTTCTGCCGCAAGGACATTGGCTGGCGTGCCGTTCGCCGCGCGGCCGAATAAAGGCGCTTTTCAAAGAGCCGAAAGCTTCGCAGTATCCTGCAGCAGACAAACAGGGGTGCATTGATCCAATGGCCGAGATTTCCCGCCAGGAACAGTTCAGCGGAACCAAGGAGGTGGCGCCCCAGCATGCGCTGGATGTCGCCCGCCTTGAGGCCTACCTTGCTGCGCATGTCGAGGGCTTCAAGGGCCCGATCACGCTCCGGCAATTCAAGGGCGGACAATCCAATCCTACCTATCAGCTGGTGACGCCGTCGCGCAAATACGTGCTGAGACGCAAGCCGCCGGGAAAGCTGCTGCCGTCAGCGCATGCCGTTGACCGCGAGTTTCGCATCATCAGCGCGCTCTACCCCACAGGCTTTCCGGTGCCGAAGCCGTACGTGCTGTGCCAGGACGAAAGCGTCGCCGGCACGATGTTCTATGTCATGGAGTGCGTGGAAGGACGCGTGCTGTGGGAACCGCAACTGCCGGGCATGGAACCGAGGCAGCGGCATGAAATCTACGATGCGATGAACGAGACCCTGGCGCGCCTTCACCAGACCGATTTCGAGAAGCTCGGCCTCACGGACTTCGGCAAGCCCGGCAACTATTTCTCGCGGCAGATCTCGCGCTGGGGCAAGCAGTATGTGGCCTCGGAGACCGACAGCATCGTGGCCATGAACAGGCTGATGGAATGGCTGCCCGCGCACATTCCGCCCGGTGAGCGCAACTCGATCGTCCATGGTGACTATCGCCTCGACAACATGATCCTGCATCCGACCGAGCCACGGGTGCTTGCCGTTCTCGACTGGGAAATTTCGACCATTGGCGATCCGCTTGCCGACTTCACCTACCACATCATGCAATGGCGCATGCCGCCGGGCGGCACGGGTGGCGGCACCGGAAGCCTGGCGGGCCTGGACCTGAAGGCGCTCGGCATTCCGCTCGAAGACGAATACGTCGCCATGTACTGCAAGCGCACGGGCCGGAGTGGCATCGACAATCTCGACTTCTACTTTGCCTACAATTTCTTCCGGCTCGCCTGCATCCTGCAGGGCATCATGGGGCGCGTTCGTGATGGAACGGCTGCGAGTGCGCACGCGACGACCATGGCCGCCGCCGTTCGCCCTCTAGCCGAGCGCGGCTGGGAATACGCCAAACGCGCAGGAGCTACCGACTGATGCGCATCTTCCTTTCGCTGCTCGCCCTCCTCCTGCTGGCTGTTCCCGCGACGGCCGAAACCAAGCTCATCTATGCCGGCACGCTGATCGCAGTTCCGGGAGAAGAGCCCCTCAAGGAGCAGACCATTGTCGTCAAGGATGGCAAAATCTCGGAGATCGCGCCGGGCTTCATTCGCGCAGGCGCCGGCGCATCCGTCATCGACCTGAGAAACTACTTCGTCCTGCCCGGCCTCATCGACAGCCACGTCCACATCCTGGGCGAGCTAGGTGCCAAGTCGAAACTGCAGCTCGTCGAGGACTCCGATGCGATGGTGGCCCTGCGCGGCGCCCAGCATGCGCTGCGCACGCTCCGGGCCGGCTTCACGACTGTTCGGGACCTGGGCGAACGCTCGCCAGCCATCTTCGCCCTGAGGCGCGCCATCACGGACGGCATGGTCGCAGGGCCGCGCCTCGTCATCGCCGGATCGACGCTGTCGCCCACGGGCGGACATGCGCAGACCTATGGATATCGGGACGACATCAACCACATCTTCGCTTCAACGGGCGTCTGCGACGGTGTCGAGGATTGCCGTCGTGCCGTGCGCCTGCAGATCTCGCGCGGGGCTGACGTCATCAAACTGGTGGCGACCGGCGGCGTTCTCTCGGACATCAAGGCCGGCGTCGACCAGCAATTCACGGACGATGAACTCAAGTCGATCGTCGTGACGGCGCACAACCTCGGTCGGAAGGTTGCGGCTCATGCGCATGGTGCGGGCGGCATCAACGCCGCGCTGCGCGCCGGCGTCGACTCGATCGAGCACGGCTCCTTTCTCGACAGTGACGCGATTTCCCAGTTCCGCCGGACAGGCGCCTATCTCGTCCCGACCGTACTGGCAGGTGTGACGGCCGCCGAATACGCCCGCAAGGGCGGCATTCTTTCGGAAGCCCAGAAAGCCAAGGCCCTGCAGGTCGGACCGATGATCCAGGACGCCCTCCGGCGTGCGTACAAGGGCGGCGTGAAGATCGCCTTCGGAACGGACTCGGGAGTTTCGATGCATGGGCTGAATGCGAGGGAGTTTTCGCTGATGACGGGTGCCGGCATGAGCGAGGAAGCCGCGCTTCGCGCTGCAACGGTCAGCGCGGCCGAACTCCTTGGCATGAAAGACAGCATCGGCACGATCGAGGCGGGCAAGTTCGCGGACATCATTGCGGTGTCGGAGGATCCCCTGCGCAACATCAAGACCATGGAACACGTCGACTTCGTCATGAAAAGCGGAACGGTTTACCTGCAGCGATGAGCTATGCCCCTGGCCCGGTCCGGGCAGCCCACAAGTTCGATGAAGCCGCGCTGGCGGCGTACCTGAAGCGCGAGGCCGGCATTGCCGGACCGCTCCAGGTGCAGCAATTCGGCGGCGGACAATCCAATCCCACGTTCCTGCTGACATCCGGCGCGCAGCGCTTCGTGCTGCGCAAGAAGCCGCCTGGGCTGCTGCTGAAGAGCGCACACCAGGTCGACCGCGAGTTCAGGATCATGAAGGCGCTGTCGCAGACCGACGTGCCCGTACCGCGCATGGTGGCCCTGTGCGAAGACGACAGCGTCATCGGCACGGCGTTCTACGTGATGGAGTTCCTCGAGGGACGCATCTTCCGTGACCCGCAGGTTCCGGACGTTTCACGCGAGGAACGCGCAGCCATCTACGACAGCATGAACGACGTGCTGGCGCGCCTGCATCGCGTCGACTTCCGCAAGGTCGGGCTGGAGGATTTTGGCCGCCCCGGAAACTACTTCGAGCGGCAGATCAATCGCTTCATCCAGCAGTACAGGGCCGCGCAGACCGACCAGATCCCGGAGATGGAAGACCTGATCGGCTGGTTGCCTCATCACATTCCGGCCGAGCCGAGCGTAACCATCGCACATGGCGACTACCGGCTCGAGAACACGATCTTCCACGCCACCGAGCCCCGCATGATCGCCGTGCTCGACTGGGAACTATCGACGATCGGCCACCCCCTGGCGGATCTCGCTTACAACTGCCTGGGCTACCACTTCATGAACCCCCGCCAGGGCGGGCTCGTGGGCATAGACCACGAGGCAACCGGCATTCCGACAGAGCATGACTATGTCGCCCGGTACTGCGCCCGAACAGGTCGCGGACCGATCGAGAAGTGGCCGTTCTATGTCAGCTTCTCGCTGTTCAGGCTCGCCTCGATCTCCCAGGGCGTCTACAAGCGCGGCCTCGACGGGAATGCCAGCTCCGAAACTGCGGCCCAGTTCGGCAATACGTGCCAGCTGCTTGCCCAGAACGCCTGGCGCCTTGCGAGCCAGGTCGCCTGAATTCGAACGAACATGGTGACCAGCCGGTTATCGCCGGCTCGTCGAAACGTGTCCCTCGCAAGGAATGCCGCCGCGTTTACGGATTGTTTGCCCGGTCGCAATCCGGTCGCATCAATCCAATTTTACGGCTTGCGGCCTAGGATTCCGTGGTTCCCGAAGCCCCGCAACCCCGGCAAAACGCCATGGTCGATTCCACAACTGTGATCAGCACGGATCGCGCCGCACCTGGCGGCGACAGGAAGGTCGCGCAACAGCTGGAGCTGGGAGCGCATTTCGCCCTGGCCGAGCGTGCAGCGCATATCGGGTACTGGCGCCACGAAATCGGCACGAGCACGCCGCACTGGTCTCCCGGCTTCTTCACGATGATGGGGATCGACCCGACGGCCGTGCGGCCTTCGGGCTCGTACCTGATGGAGCGGATCCATCCTGACGACCGTGACCTGGTCAATCGCGAGATCTCAGCCGCTGTCACGAGCGGGCGTCCCTTCCGGTACCGGACACGGACCTGGAACACCAATTCTCCGGAGCGCGTGTTCGACACGCATGGTGAAGTCGAGCGCGGGCCCGATGGCAAGATCGTCGCCCTGCTCGGCGTCGTGCGCGAAGTCACCAGCGAAGTGGCCGCTGAGCGCAAGCTCAAGGACAGCGAAGCGATGTACCGCCTGATCATGGAGGAAGCCTCCGACATGATCTCGCGCCACGACACGGACGGGATCACGACCTTCGTGTCTCCCGCGGTCCGCCAGATCCTTGGCTACGAACCGGAAGACGTTCTTCATCGGCGGATCGCCGACTTTGCGCATCCCGACGACCTCAATGGCAACCAAACGGCCCTGATGGACGCCCATGCGGCGGGTTCGACAGTGACGTTCGAGCACAGGCGGCGCCACCGGGACGGACATTTCGTCTGGCTGGAGTCGCGTGTCCGGTTCGTCGTCAACGGCGAGACTGGCGAATTCGAACATGCCATCTCGGTTACCCGCGACATCTCCATCCGCAAGGCCTTCGAGGAAGAACTCCTTGCCGCTCGCGAGAAGGCCGAGTCCGCGAACTACACCAAGAGCCGGTTCCTGGCGAACATGAGCCACGAACTGCGCACGCCGCTGAACGCCATCATCGGCTTCTCGGACATCATGGTGCGGGAGATGTTCGGGCCGATCGGAAACGAGCGATACTCGGAGTACGCGAAGCTGGTCCACGAGTCCGGATCGCTGCTGCTCGACCTCATCAATGACCTGCTGGACATGTCCAAGATCGAGGCCGGCAAGTACGAACTTCACCTGGAAGACTTCCAGGTCAACGAGCCCATCGACGCCGCGCTGCAGATGCTCTCCAGCCGCGCGGCCGAGCGCAGCCTGGTTCTCCGGTCCGACGTCCAGCCCGAGAAACTCTCCATCCGGGCTGACCGTCGCGTGGTGAAGCAGGTTCTGCTCAACCTCCTCTCGAATGCCGTGAAATTCAGCAATACCGGCGGGCGCATCGACGTGCGCGCGATCAAGGAGCCGGATGCGATGGTGCTCAGCGTCGAGGACAATGGCATCGGCATTCCGCCGGAGTTTCTCTCCCGCATCGCGAAACCCTTCGAACAGGCTTCGAACGACCCTGCCCGCACGCATGGCGGATCAGGCCTGGGCCTTGCCCTCGTGAAGTCTCTCGTGGCGCTGCATGGCGGCGAGTTCGGGGTGGAAAGCACGCTCGGCAAGGGCACGCGCGTCACCGTGAAGCTGCCGCTGACATGCAAGGCGCCTGTCAGGGCGGCCTGACAAACGTCGCTCAACCTGGCGCGTACCCCGCAAACAGAACAGCCCCGCACCCTGAGAGTGCGAGGCTGCCATTGATCAAGCCCGAGGTCGTTACTCGGCCGCTTCCATGCGGATCTTGTTCGAGTACTTGCCAAACTCGAGGCGGGCAATCGTGCGGTTGTGCACTTCGTCCGGACCGTCCGCGAGGCGGAGTGTACGCTGGCCAGCATAGAGCTTCGCCAGACCGGAGTCCGTGGTCACGCCTGCGCCACCCCACGCCTGGATGGCGTCGTCAATGACCTGCAGTGCCATGCGCGGTGCGGCGACCTTGATCATGGCGATCTCGGTACGTGCAACCTTGTTGCCAACCTTGTCCATCATGTCGGCGGCCTTCAGCGTCAGCAGGCGGCACATGTCGATGTTGATGCGGGCTTCGGCGACGCGCTGCTCCCAGACCGAGTGGTCGGAAATGCGCTTGCCAAAGGCTTCGCGCGTCATGAGGCGCTTGCACATGGACTCAAGCGCACGCTCTGCGGCGCCGATGCTGCGCATGCAGTGATGGATGCGTCCGGGGCCAAGGCGACCCTGGGCGATCTCGAAGCCGCGCCCTTCGCCGAGGATCATGTTCTCGAGAGGGACCTTCACGTTGTCGAACACGATTTCGGCGTGGCCGTGCGGTGCATCGTCGTAGCCGAACACCGGCAACATGCGTTTGACGTTGACGCCCGGCGT
>CAZYFM010000027.1:0-31457 GCA_964646885.1 uncultured Flavobacteriaceae bacterium | reverse complement strand
ATGAATGACCCGAGACATGGGTGACATCTCGTACCGGACACATGGGTTACACCTTTTGGCTTTTCTCGGCCTGGAGGTGGTGATGCCGTGGAAGGAAAGTTCGGTCATGAACGAACGCGTTCGCTTCGTCTCCCGCTTGCTTGAAGGCGAATCCATGTCGGATCTGTGCCGGGAATTCGGGATTTCCCGGAAGACGGGTTACAAGATTTACAAGCGCTACCAGGAAACCGGGAGCGAGGCATTTTCGGACCGGTCCCGCCGGCCTTACCGATACGCCAATCAGCTACCGCCGCAGGTGGAAGCCCGCATTGTCGGCCTCAAGCAGGACAAGCCCCATTGGGGAGCCCGCAAGATCCGGGAACTTCTTGTACGCAAGCTCGCCGGTGAGATCAGGGTCCCGGCACAAAGCACCATTCACGCCGTGCTGGACCGTCATGGGTTGGTCAAGCCCATGCGCCCGCGCCGCTACAAGGCCACGGGAACGTCGCTCTCGCAGGCAAACGACCCAAACGGGCTGTGGTGCGTCGACTTCAAGGGTGAGTTTACGCTCGGCAACAAGCGCTATTGCTATCCACTGACGGTATCGGATTTTGCCTCGCGCTATCTGCTGCTGTGCGAGGCGCTGGATTCGGTACGGGAAGAAACGGCCTTTCCGGCGTTCGATCACCTGTTCCGCGAACGCGGCCTGCCATCAGCCATTCGTTCCGACAACGGCGTCCCCTTTGCTTCACCGAACGGGCTGTACAATCTCTCGAAACTCTCGGTTTGGTGGCTGCGCCTCGGGATCCGCATCGAGCGCATCAGGCCCGGCAAGCCGACGCAGAATGGTCGCCACGAGCGAATGCACAGGACGCTCAAGCAGGAGACGACCAGACCACCAGGCATGAATGCCCTTCAGCAGCAGGCACGCTTCGACGACTTCGTTCGCGAATACAACAATGAGCGACCTCACGAAGCATTGGGCATGAAGGTTCCGGCAGAACTCTATCGACCGGCAACTCGCCTCTACGCGGGACTCACGGAGCTCGAATATCCGCTGCATGACCGCGAAATCATGGTCACCTCCTGCGGTCGCATCTGCATGTATGGCAAGAAAATCAACTTCTCGATCGTCTTTGCAGGTCAAAAAGTCGGCATCAAGGAAGTCGACGAGGGTATTTGGCTCGTCTCTTTCATGGACTATGATCTGGGATACATCGACTTGGAGCAAAAAACGTTGCAACCCATAGACAACCCCTTTGGCCCAGGGGTGTCACCCATGTCTTAGGTACGTTCTGTTACCTATGTCTCAAGGCTGAACACAAGGGAAATGGCGCACCCGGAAGGATTCGAACCTCCGACCCCCAGATTCGAAGTCTGGTGCTCTATCCAGCTGAGCTACGGATGCCTGATGACTGGCGCATCACATACTACACAAGCACACGCGCCGGAAAGGAAGAAATCCTCAGCCGGGGGCGTTCATTCCGCAACCTTTTCGATGCTAGAATCACGGCATGCGACACGCCCTGAAACCCTTTCCCGGCACACCGGCCCACTGCGCAGCGCTTCTGACGGTCGACGTCACGCGAACGCCCGCTGGGCTCGACGTGCACTACGCCCTTTCCGGGCGCATCGACGCACTGAAGATCCCGGCCCGGCTCCCGCCGGAACGCCGCGACAATCTCTGGCATCACACCTGTTTCGAGCTCTTCGTGAAGCCCGCCGGCGGCACCTGGTACCGCGAGTTCAACCTCTCGCCATCTACCTGCTGGGCCGTCTACGACTTCACGGACTTCCGCAAGGGCGTGACGAACCCGCCGATCACAACACCGCCGCGCATCACGGTGACCGCAAGCGACAGCGTGCTGGAACTCCACGCCGCCATCTCCTGGCCCGACGCCCCGAAGGGCCCCTGGTCCCTCGCGGTCTCGACCGTCGTCGAGGAAAAGGCCGGCGCAAAGTGCTACTGGGCCCTCGCCCACCCGGAAGCAAAGCCTGACTTCCACAATCCCGTCAGCTTCGTGCTGCCCCTGCAGGAACCCTGAGACATGAAGTTTGGAATTGACCGGCTCGTCGCTGACGCCGCCCTGCGTCGCCCGCTCGCCGGCAAGCGCGTCGCCCTCGTCGCCCACCCCGCCTCCGTCACGCAGGGCCTCGTGCACAGCCTCGATGCGCTCATGCAATGCGGGGACATGAAGGTCACGGCCGCCTTTGGGCCCCAGCACGGCCTGCGCGGCGACAAGCAGGACAACATGATCGAGTCGCCGGACTTCAGCGATCCGGCGTCCGGCATCCCCGTCTTCAGCCTCTACGGCCAGGTGCGCCGCCCGAACGGCCAGATGATGGGCACCTTCGACACGGTGCTCGTCGACCTGCAGGACCTCGGCTGCCGCATCTACACCTTCATCACGACGCTGCGCTACATGCTCGAGGAAGCAGCCGCGCACGGCAAGTCCGTGTGGGTACTCGACCGCCCGAACCCGGTCGGCCGCCCCGTGGAAGGCCTGCGTCTGCGCGAGGGCTGGGAAAGCTTCGTGGGCGCCGGCCCGATCCCGATGCGCCACGGCCTGACGCTCGGCGAGCTCGGCCACTACTTCATCCGGCAACTGAAGCTCGACGTTGACTACAGGGTCATCACGATGGAAGGCTGGCAGCCCGATGCGGCACCCGGCCATGGCTGGCCCATCAATGAACGCGTCTGGATCAACCCGAGCCCGAACGCGCCGAACCTCTGGATGGCCCGCGCCTATGCGGGGACAGTGATGCTCGAAGGCACGACGCTCTCCGAAGGTCGCGGCACCACGCGCCCGCTGGAACTCTTCGGCGCACCCGACATCGACGCAAAGGCCGTGATCGCCGAGATGCGCCGCCTCGCCCCGCACTGGCTCGAGGGCTGCGTGCTGCGCGACTGCTGGTTCGAACCGACCTTCCACAAGCACGTGGGCAAACTCTGCAGCGGCGTGCAGATCCACACCGAGAACCACACCTACGACCACTTGGCTTTCCGCCCTTGGCGCCTGCAAGCCCTGGCCTTCAAGGCTATTCGCAACCTGAAGCCAAGCTATGACCTCTGGCGCGATTTCCCGTACGAGTACGAACTGGGCAAGCTCGCCATCGACGTCATCAACGGCAGCCCGCTGCTGCGCGAATGGGTCGACAACCGCAACGCCACGCCCGCCGACCTCGACGCCATCACGAAGCCCGACGAGACGTCGTGGGAAGCCGAACGCCGGCCGTACCTGCTCTACTGAGCGGGGCGCCTAGCGAAACGTCCCGCGCCACGCATAGCGGCCCAGCATGATCGCGACGGCCGTGAGCGTCGCCACGCCGATGAACAGCGGCAGGAACAGGATCAGCAGAACCTCGATCCAGCCCTGGTTGATCGGCCGCGTGAGCACATCGGCCAGGTCGATCCCGATGACGATCGCGTACCACGCGGCGACCAGCGCAACGAGGCCTGCAATGATCCTCAAGGCGGTCTTCATGGCGGTGACACGATGCTCCTGTTCAGGCCGTACCGAGGCCAAGCCATAGCAGCACCGGCACGAGCACCGCAACGAGCGCCTCGCCGGCGATGAGGCCCGACGCCAGCGGGATCATGTAGATGTCGGCGCCCTTGCGCGCCACGAGGCGCCACATCAGGCCCAGCGTCGCGCCCGCAAGCAGCGTCACCAGTGCCGAGACCGGCAACAGCATGCCAAGCCCGAGCCCGGTCGCCGACGGCACCAGCGCCTTCCACTTGTTGTCCTGCTCCATCATGGCCAGCGCAATGCCCAGCAGCACCGCGATCCCCATCGCGGCCAGCGCCGTGATCGGCAACTGGTCGGCACCGCCCATCAGGATCTCGGCAAAGCCCGCCGCGCGCCGCGCACTCGGCGCCGACAGCTGCGCGTTCTCGCCAACGATGCCATAGGTCTGCACCAGCAGCGGATAGGTCCACGCCAGTACCGCCGCGCCGATGGGCGCACCCAGCACCTGCGCCACCGTCATCGCGCGCGGGCTCGAACCGATGAGGTAGCCCGTCTTGTAGTCCTGCATCAGGCCTTCCGACGTCGACGCGATGGTCCCCGTCGTGCCATTGCCGAGGATGTTGGCGTTGACGTTGCCCGGCGCCACGACCGCGAACAGCCCCTGCATCAGGTTCGAGAGTGCGCTGATCGGTCCCCAGTTCGTCTCGCCCAGGGCCCTCAGGCCCACGAGCATGAGCGGGATGGAACAGACGATCGCCACCACCGACATCCAGATCGGCAGCCCGAAATAGAGCTCCTGCAGGTAGCACAGCAGCGCCGCCAGGCCGAGCGACCCGATGATGACGATGCTGAGCGGCACGTCCTCGCGCGTCACGCCCGCGCCGCCCAGTCCCTTGAAGGCCGCGACCAGCAGGTGCCAGCGCAGGAACAGGATCGTGAGCCCGCTCGCCATGATCAGGCCGATGCCGGGCCACATGACCCAGTAGAGCACCTGCGTGCGTGTCGGGTGGTCCGGCAGCGTCCCGTCCTGCACCAGCATGTAGGGCGCGCCCACCCAGCCGATCAGGCCGCCGACCACCAGCCAGAAGCAGATCCGGAAGCCGATGATCATGCCCGTACCGATGTTGAGCAGGCTGTAGGAGACGCCAACGCCCATTGCGGCCACCACGAAGGACGCGCCGGCGACGCCCAGTTCGAGCGCGCCTGGTGTCCATCCTTCCGGGATGAAGGTGAACATGCGCGCATCCTCGCGCAGGAACATGACCACCGCCGACACGAGCAGCCCGAAGCCCAGCACCATCGCTGCGCGCCTTGCATGCTTGAAGACCATGTCCGAGGGATCCGCGTCGCGCGGCGGGTCAAGCACCTTCAGCGTCTCGGCCGCGGCAATGCCATCGGGAAAGGGAAGCTTCTCGTCCACGACGAAGTGCCGGCGCATCGGCACCGCCAGCAGCACGCCCAGCAGCGACGCGGTCGTGAGCCACACAAAGGTCTGCTCCGGCGTGGGCTGGAGCTGGAAGGCCACGAGCTTCGACTCCCGCAGCATGTCGAAGGCCGCCAGCACGATGCACATGAAGGCCGTCTGCGCGGCCGAGGTACCGGCCGTCTGCACGATGTTGTTCTGCCAGCGGTCGAAGTTCGAGCGCGCAATCAGGCTCAGGATCACGAAGCCGAAGAAGGCCGACACGACCGAGACATTGGGACCAAAGCCCAGCTTCAGCACCATGTACGGATAGGAAAGCCCCATGATGCCCGCGACCAGCATGGCCGCAAAAATGGAGGCAGGCGTAAGTTCCCGGCGGCGGACAGTCTCCTGTCCGGCCTCGTTGTCGTGGTTGTCCATTGTCCCCCCCGGACGTTTTCTCCCTTGGGAAAGCCTAGCGGACCGGCCGGGAACGAGGCAACAAAACCGCGCGGGCGCGGTGCCGCAGACCGCCCCGGAGGCCGGCATTAACGACGCCATGCTACCGGGCGGCGAACGAAAGGCTGCTCGTGTCGCCTTGACGAGGTGGACCCGTTATCTTACCTCCCCTGCCATGACCATTCGCCCGATCCTCGTTGCGCCCGACCCGCGCCTCAAGCAGGTGTCCCAGCCCGTCACGGAAGTGACGGACGAACTGCGCACCCTGATGGATGACATGCTCGAGACGATGTACGACGCGCCCGGCATCGGCCTCGCCGCGATCCAGGTCGGCGTGGCCAAGCGCATCATCGTCATCGACCTCGGCCGCCCGGTCGACGAGAACGGCGAGGACATCAAGAAGCCGACGCAGGAACAGCTCGTCGCGGCCCGCCGCCCGATGTACTTCGTCAACCCCGAGATCACCTGGGCGTCCGACGAACTCGTCACCTGCGAGGAAGGCTGCCTTTCGGTGCCGGACCTCTACGAGGAAGTCGACCGCCCCTCGCGCGTGAAGGTGAAGTTCCTCGACTATCACGGCAAGCCGCAGGAGATTGACTGCGAGGGCATGCTCGCCGTCTGCATCCAGCACGAGATGGACCACCTGCAGGGCATCCTCTTCATTGACCACCTGTCGCGCCTCAAGCGGGACATGATGCTGAAGAAACTCGCCAAGTCGCGCCGCACCCAGGCGCGCGAACCCGCCGAGTAACCCGCCCGTCAACCGGAACGAAAGCCTCACCGCGTGCGCCTCGCCTTCATGGGCACCCCGCAATTCGCCGTTCCCGTTCTCGAGGCACTCGTCGCCGCGGGCCATGAGATCGCCTGTGTCTACGCGCAGCCCCCGCGCCCCGCAGGCCGGGGCCACAAGCTGCAGAACACGCCCGTGCACGAGGCCGCGATCCGCCACGGCCTTGAGGTCCGCACGCCACTGACGCTGAAGAAGCCGGAAGACCAGCAGGCCTTCGCCGCGCTGAACCTGGATGCAGCCGTCGTCGTGGCGTATGGCCTCCTGCTGCCGCAGCCGATCCTGGACGCACCAAAGCTCGGCTGCTTCAACCTGCACGCGTCGCTCCTGCCACGCTGGCGAGGCGCTGCGCCGATCCATCGCGCCATCATGGCAGGCGACACAGAGACCGGCGTGATGGTGATGAAGATGGACGCAGGCCTCGACACGGGCCCCGTACTGTCCACGTGGAAGGCAACCATCGACGACACGACGACGACCGGCAGCCTGCAGGACACGCTCTCGGACGCCGGCGCGACGCTCATGGCAGACACGCTGCGGCGTCTCGCCGAGGGAACGGCGACGATGACGCCCCAGCCGGCCGAAGGCGTGACCTACGCGAAGAAGATCCTCGCCGCCGAAGCCCGCATCGACTGGACACGTCCCTCGCACGAGATCTTGCGCTTCGTGCATGGCCTCAATCCGGCGCCCGGCGCCTGGACCATGCACGGCGAGACACGCATCAAGCTGCTGAAGGTGGCGCGCGCCAATGACAGCGGCACGCCTGGCACTGTGATCGGATCGCCCTTGCGCATCGCCTGCGGTGAAGGTGCGATCGACATCCTCGAGCTTCAGCGCGCAGGCCGCGGCGCACAGGGCGCCGATGAATTCCTGCGCGGCTATGCCCTTCCGCCCGGCGCGCGGTTCGACTGACCATGCAGCGCTGGAAGCTGACCATCGAGTATGACGGCAAGCCCTTCGTGGGCTGGCAGCGCCAGGACAACGGTCCCTCCGTGCAGGCCTCGATCGAGAACGCGATCCTGCGCCTGACCGGAGAGCACGTCACCATCGGCGCGGCAGGGCGCACCGATGCCGGCGTCCATGCGCTGGGACAGGTTGCGCATGCCGACATTGAAAAGGCCTTCGACCCGTTCCGCCTTCAGGAAGCCCTCAATGCGCACCTGCGCCCGCATCCGGTGTCGATCCTGTCGGCCGAGCCCGTCGCGCCGGAGTTCCACGCGCGCTTCAACGCCACCGCGCGCCACTACATCTATCGCATCGTCAACCGCCGCAGCCCGCTGACGATTGATGCGGGTCACGCCTGGCTGGTGACGGCGGACCTCGACGCCGACGCGATGCACCTGGCCGCCCAGCACCTTGTGGGACATCACGACTTCACGACCTTCCGCGCGGCCGAGTGCCAGTCGAAGTCGCCCGTCAAGACGCTCGATGTCCTTAATGTCAGCCGTCGCGGCGACGAGATCGAGGTCGCGGCCTCCGCGCGCTCCTTCCTTCATCACCAGGTCCGCTCGATGGTCGGATCGCTGAAGCTCGTCGGCGCCGGCAAGTGGAACCCCGTCGACATGAAGAAGGCACTCGAGGCGCGCGACCGCAAGGCCTGCGGCCCCGTCTCGCCGCCGGATGGCCTGTATCTTGTCCGGGTGGATTACGACGCGAGGTCGACGAGCTCGACCTGATCGGCGTCGATGGTCGCGCCAAAGAACTGCGAGCCAACGCGCGCAAAGCGATCCGGTGCATCCGTGCTCAGGAAGTGGTGGGCAGCAGGCCCCCCATGACCCGTCGCGGGACGCACCATCGAGGCAATCTCGCGCGCAACCGTCTCTGCACTGTCCACGAGCGCAATGCCGGGCCCCACGGCCTTGCGGATCGGATCGACGAGCACGGGAAAATGCGTGCAGCCCAGCACCAGCGTGTCCGGAGGCGCATCGCCACTGAAGATGTCCGAGAGATATTTCTGCGCCGCAAGCTCGGGCACGGGCCCCTGCGTCCAGCCCTCCTCTGCCAGTGCGACGAAGAGCGGACAGGCGCGCTGCACGATCTGCGCCTGCGCATTCAGTGCCCGGATGGCGCGCAGATAGGCGCCGCCGCGCACGGTACCCTCGGTCGCGATGACGGCGATCGATCCGCTGCGGCTCGCCGCCACGGCCGCTCGCGCACCAGGCTCCACCACCCCCAGCACCGGCAGTGGTGCATAGGCTGCCGCCAGCACGGGAAGCGCAACAGCCGAAGCCGTGTTGCAGGCCACAACGACCATCTTGGGTTCGAAGCGCATCAGGGCGCGCGTCGCCTGCACGGCATACTTGGTCACTGTCTCGGGGCTCTTCGTGCCATAGGGCAGTCGCGCCGTGTCACCCAGATAGACAAAGGACTCGTGCGGCAGCACGCGGGCGATCGCGGCAGCGACGGTCAGGCCGCCGACACCGGAGTCAAAGATAGCGATGGGCCCCTGTCCTTCGCTCATCCGGTCACCCAGAGCGACGACACCTGCTGCAGCCCATAACCAAAGAAGATCGTGAACAGGAACTCGAGCACGGCAATGCCCATCGCAAGCCCCCACCCCACACCCAGCGCCGTCTGCGCGATGTAGAAGCGATAGTAGAGCGTAAGGCCAAGCGCGATGAACACAAGATCGACAGCCGACGCATAGGAGACAAGGCCGAACGAGAACAGCACCACCGCCGGAAGGTTGAACAGCTCGACGATGACGCAGCCCCAGTTATATGCCACGATGAAGCGCACATACTGGCCCGCAAGGCCCAGGAACTTCAGCAGGAAATAGGCAAGGATCACATAGAGCATCCACTCGACGCAGAGCGACGTCGTGGAGAACGCCATCTTCGAATAGGAGTAAGCCGCAGCGCCTGCCGCATCAGCCTCTTCAAGCCCGCCTGCCTGGCGCAGGCGAAGCGCGAACAGGTCGAACACGATGTTGAACGGGATCACGAACAGGATCGCCGCGAACGAACGGAAGAACCCGTCGGCCGAGAGGTCGAACTCGTCCCACGCCTTCGGATCTCGAACCACCAGCAGCCAGGCGGCACCGACGGACTTGCGCGCGTGGGCAATCATGAAGAAGTGCCCGGCTGCGAGCTGAAGTAGGACGAGAGGATTGCTTCGTAGATGCGGGTCAGCTGCTCGACATCTGCCAGCCTCACGCACTCGTCTGTCTTGTGCATCGTAGTCCCCGCAAGCCCGATTTCTGCTACCGGACAATGCGAATGGATGAAGCGCGCGTCCGACGTGCCACCCGTTGTAGAGAACTTTGGTTTGCTTCCGGTAACTTTCTCGATGGCCGTCTCAAGCAGCGTCGTGAATGGGCTCAGAGGCGTCAGGAACGGCTGCGCGCCACGGACAAACCGGAGTTCGCTCTCAAGACCCAGCGGCTTCAGCGCAGCCAGGGCCTCGGCGCGGATCCAGTCTTCCAGTCCCTGCGAGGTCTGTTCGGTGTTGAAGCGGATGTTGAAGACAGCCTTCACCTCCGCCGGAATGACATTGGTCGCAGGGTTGCCGGTATCGACCGTCGTGACTTCAAGGTTCGAACGCTGGAAGGCGGCGTTGCCCTCGTCAAGACGGCGCGAGGTCAGGCGCGTCAGCACCGCCGCCATGCCCGGGATCGGATTGCGCGCACGCTCGGGATAGCCGACATGCCCCTGCACGCCCTTCACGGTGAGGTAGCCCGTGAGGCTGCCACGCCGCCCGTTCTTGACCGTGTCGCCCGCCGTAAACTCCGAGGTCGGCTCGCCAACGATGCAATGGTCCAGCTTCTCGCCCCGTGACTGCAGCCACTCGAGCACCCGCACGGTGCCATCGACAGCTGGGCCCTCTTCATCGCCGGTGATGAGAAGACTGATCGAGCCCTTGCCGGCCACCCCGGGATCAAGCCGCGCCACTGCCGCGACAAAGGCCGCGATGGCGCTCTTCATGTCGGCAGCACCGCGGCCGAAGAGCATGCCGTGCTCGATGCGCGCCTCGAACGGATTATGCGCCCATGCGCTTTCATCCCCCGGCGGGACAACGTCCGTGTGACCGGCAAAGCAGAAATTCCGCCCGCTTGTGCCGCGCCGGGCATAGAGGTTCTCGATCCGCGGGCCGCCACTGTCGAACGGCAGCCGCGTGCACGTGAACCCCAGGGCCTTCAGCGCCTGCTCCAGAACGCCCAGCGCGCCGGCGTCATGAGGCGTCACGCTGCGGCAGCGAATGAGATCCTGCGCCAGTTGAACGGGGTCGGACAGCCGTTCGCGCTCTTGTGTTTCCATGGGAGGGATTTAGAACCAGTGACCAGACCGGGTCAATCGAACCCGGCTCAACAAGCGGGAGGTTTCCGGATGTCCGGTCGTCTGAATGGTAAAGTGGCACTGATTACCGGAGCGGCATCCGGCATTGGTCGCGCGACCACCGACCTCTTCATCCGGGAGGGCGCGCGCGTCGTCGCCGCCGACATCCAGGAAGACAAGGGTGCCCGCATGGTCGAGGAGCATGGCGACCGCCTGCGATTCGTCCGCTGCAACGTCCTCGAGGAAGCCGACATCCGAAACGCCGTCGACACGACGGTGAAGGCCTTCGGCCGGATCGACGTGCTCTTCAACAATGCAGGCGCGCCAGGCCCGATGGAAACGGCCGACGCGGTGACCACCGAGTCCTTCGACAGCGTCATGCACATGCATGTGCTCGCAGCCCTGCTGGGCATCAAGTACGCAACCCCGCACATGCGCGCGAATGGAGGCGGCTCGATCATCTCCACCGCTTCGATCGCCGGCCTGCAGAACGGCTTCGGCCCCATCCTCTACTCCGTCGCCAAGGGCGCCATCGTCCACATGACGAAGCTCGCCGCCGCACAGCTTGGCCCCTCGCGCATCCGCGTGAACTGTATCTGCCCCGGCCTGATCGCCACGCCCATCTTTGCCTTGGGCATCGGCCTCGCAACACAGGTCGCCGACCAGACGGTGAAGGCGGCCGAGGGCGCCTTCACCAACTCCCAGCCCATCCCGCGCACGGGACTGCCGCAGGACATCGCGGAGGCTGCCCTCTTCCTCGCCTCCGACGGCGCGTCCTTCGTCAACGGACAGGCGCTCGTGGTCGATGGCGGCATTACGGTGGGCCCGACGGGAGAACGCGAGGCTGGCGTCTATGCGCCCATCATCCAGGCGCTGAGCGTCGAGATGCAGAACGCGAACATCATTCTCGGATGATCATCGTCGCGGGCACGGTGAGGATCGACCCATCCCGTCGCGACGCCGCACGTGAGGTCATGGAGAGGATGATCACCGCATCGCGCGCAGAGGATGGCTGCATCGAATACTCCTATGCGGTTGATGTGCTCGACCCTTCGGTCATCCGCGTCTACGAAGTCTGGCGCGACCGCGAATCGCTGCAGGCACACTTCCGCACGCCTCACCTACAGGCCTGGCGCGAGGCTTGGCACGGCTTCGGCATCACGGACCGGAAACTGCAGCTGTTCGAGGTTGCCTCGGCCTCACCGCTCTGAACGGGGCGCGCTCTCAAGCACCTCGACGAGCAGTCCCAGCGCCGCCTCGGCAAAGGCATGCATGTTGGCCTTGCGATCGTCCGAGCCCGTGCGGAGCGTCCGGCTTTGCGTCACGGCACCGACGACAGCCATGCAGGTGTGCCCTGCAGGATCGCCATAGGGATTGCCTGTGGGACCGGCAGCACCTGTTTCTGACAGTCCCCACTCGCTGCGCACACGCGCGCGGATCGTCTCGGCAACGAAGCGGGCATAAGGCTCGGAACTCGACCGGATGCCGCGGCTGGTGATGTCTTCCTTCTCGACGCCCAGCAGGCCGAAGATGGCGCGCGGCGTATAGATCACGCCACCCGCCGTGTAGTAGGCCGACGCGCCCGGCACGGCGAGAAGCGCCGCACTGATCAGGCCGCCGGAAGATGACTCGGACACGGCCACGCGCTCGCGGCGCGCAATGAGCAGCGCGCCGGCCTGCGCACCAAGGGTCCATATGTCAGTCATCAGTCGCGCAGCAACTCGTTGATCGACGTCTTCGAGCGGGTTCGCTCGTCCACCGTCTTCACGATGACGGCGCAGTAAAGGCCTGGCCGGTTTGCACCACCGCCCATGCTGCCGGCAACGACCACTGCATAGGGCGGCACGCGGCCATAGTGGATCTGCCCGCTCTCGCGGTCGACGATCTTTGTCGACTGGCCGAGGAACACGCCCATGCCGATGACCGCGCCCTCACCCACGATGACACCCTCGGCCACTTCGGAGCGCGCGCCGATGAAGCAGTTGTCCTCGATGATGACCGGATTGGCCTGCAGCGGCTCAAGCACGCCGCCAATGCCCGTGCCACCGGAGATATGGCAGTTCTTCCCGATCTGCGCACAGGATCCGACGGTCGCCCACGTATCGACCATGGTGCCTTCACCGACAAAGGCGCCGACATTGACGAAGCTCGGCATCAGCACGGCACCCTTGCCGATATAGGCCGAGTGACGGACGATGGACCCCGGTACCGCGCGGAAGCCGGCGCGAACGAAATCGGCATCCTTCCAGGTCGCAAACTTCGAAGGCACCTTGTCATACCAGTGACCATGGCCCGGGCTGCCGGCAATGGGCTCCATCGGGTTGAGCCTGAACGACAGCAGCACGGCCTTCTTGATCCACTGGTGCGTATGCCACTCGCCGTTGACTTTCTCGGCAACACGGAACTCGCCCCCATCGAGCGCCAGCAGCGTTTCCTTCACCGCATCGCGAACGTCGCCCGTCGTGGAGGGCGAAATGCTGTCGCGTGCATCCCAGGCTGCATTGATGGTGTTCTGAAGCTTGTTCCAGCTCATGTTTCACTCCGTACACGGACATTCGAAAGGAAGTCCGTCAGATCCTCTGTGTGGTAATGCACGTGCTCGGCCTCGTGCCCGGGATCGCCCCAGCTGCGAACCGCCGGGTCACCATGCCCGTCGGCGCTGCGCACCAGCACCGTCGTCATACCCAATTCATGCGCAGGCGCCAAGTTGCGTGCCAGGTCCTCGAACATCACGGCCTCGCGCGCCCTGATCCCGTGCCGCGCAATGAAGCGCGAGAACGACTCCGGCCGTGGCTTCGGATGGTAGTCCGCATGGACGATGTCGAAGATCTCGTCGAACACATGCGCAAAGCCGAGCCGCCCCAGCACGCGCTCCGCATGCGCGACGGTGCCGTTCGTGAAGACGATCTTGCGGCCGGGCAATCGAGCGATCACCTGCCCCAGCGCCGCATTCTCGGGGATGACGGAGACATCGAGATCATGCACATGGTCCAGGAATGCATGCGGCGAGATGTTGTGCACCTTCATCAGCCCCGACAGCGTCGTTCCATGCTCGCGGAAATACTGCTTCTGCAGGCGATAGGCTTCGTCCGCATCGACGCCAAGCAGTTCACAGATGAAGCTGCGCATGCGCGCATCGATCTGCGTGAACAGGGCACACGACGGCGGATAGAGCGTGTTGTCGAGATCGAAGACCCAGTCGCTGACGTGCGAGAAGTCTGGTTGCGTGTGTGGTGAATTTTTCATTGCAGGCGCCGAAATTGCTCGAAGTTGGCCGCGGGCGCAACCGCGGATTAACCCTGAAGTGCTGCGGCGTTTTAGGCGGATTTAATGCAAATCCCCGTATGCTTTCGAAGGACAGGTGGGAATGTCCGTGTGGGGATCTCGTGTCGAAGGCACATGTCACAAGGGCGCAGGACGACTGGAACGCAGCCGCGTGGGCGAGCGAGCAGGTTCGCGCCTCCGTGCAGCCGGCAGCCCTGGTCACGGCCGATGGCGTCGTCGTCACCTCGAATGCGGCCTTTGCTCCTCTCCTGAAGTCCGGACATCTTGTTCCGGCGCTGCACGCCGTCGCCATTGACACCTGCCTGACCCGCACGCCGCAGGCTGCAAGGATCTCCACCCGCGCCGACGCAGCGGACGACCAGCCGCGTCGCTTCGACATGACCCTGCTTCCCCTCGCAGGATCCCAGGCCCTGATGTTCGCACGTGACACGACACTGGACGCCAACCTCATCAATGCGCTGGCCGCATCCCGCCAACTCTTCCGCGACCTCGCCCTCTGTTCAAACGACTTCGCCTTCGAGACGGACGCCTTCGCCCACTTCACCTACACATCGCCCGGTGGCTTGCTCGGCCATGCGGCCCGCGACCTCCACGGCGCAAGGCCGCGGGCGTTCTTCCCGAATGCCGAGGTCAGCCACCTCTTCTCCGTGAAGGAGCCCGTACGCGCACGCGAGGCGTGGACGACCGATGCCGCGGGCGGCGACGCCTGCATCATCGTCACGGCAATACCGATGCATGACTCAACCGGCGAATGGTGCGGCGCGCGTGGTGTCGTCCGCGACATCACCCTCCAGAAGTTCCAGGAACGCCAGGTCGCCGAGGCGCGGGCCCGGGAAGACCTCGTCGGCGCCGTCGTCACCGCCATGCGCGCTCAGATCGAGCCGCGCCGGATGATGCTGGCAGCAGCAGACGCCATCGCCGGCGCGACCGGTGCCGACTGCACCACCATCGAAGCCCCGCAGGCGCGCATCCATGTCAACATTGGCTGCCACGCCGAAGGCAGCCAGGCCATCGTGAGGCAGAGCGCGCACCACGGCCGGACAAACGGCACGCTGACCCTGTCGCGCGCTGCCGAGAACGCGCCCTTTGGTGCGCACGAACTTCATCTCGTGGACACGGTGATGCCGCATCTCGGACTGGCCATCGCGCTCGCGGAACTGCTTTCGGGACAAAACACGACGGATAGAGTTGGGGAAAAGACATGCTGACGTGGCTGAAGGAAAAGCTCGGCGCCGGACCTGACCGGGATCGGCGCATGTCCTACGAGGAGGCCCGCGCCGCCCTCGAGACGCACGCCTCGAGACTGCGCGAGCAGCTGGCCGGACAGGAAGGCATCGAGCCGGAGATCCTCTATTATCTGGCAACCGACGCGTCCGTGGTCGTACGCCGCAAGGTCGCGGCCAACCCCTCCACGCCTCAGCAGGCCAACAAGCTCCTGTGCGCCGACAACGACGACGACGTGCGTTGCGAGCTCGCGCGCAAGATCGGCCGCCTCGTGCCCGGCATGGAAGACAGCGAGACGAACCGCGTCCGCGACCTCGCCATTGACGTGATGGAACGCCTCGCACGCGACAGCCTTCCCCGCGTCCGCGCGATCCTCGCCGAGGAAATCAAGTCGTCGAGCCGCGTTCCCTCCTACATCGTGCGTCAGCTCGCCAGGGACCTCGAGCTGATCGTCTGCGCGCCAGTGCTCGAATACTCGCCCCTGCTCTCGGACGCAGACCTGATCGAGATCGTCGCCGGTGCGCAGGTCGAAGGCCGCGCCACGGCCATTGCACGCCGCAAGCAGGTCAGCGAGCACTTGTCCGACGCCATCGTCGCGACGATGGACGTCTCGGCCATCGCCGCACTGCTCTCCAACCCGAACGCCCAGATCCGCGAGGAAGCGCTCGACCGCATCGTGGAGAACGCGGCAGACATCGAGTCCTGGCACCAGCCCGTGGTGCTGCGGGCAGACCTGTCGCTGCGCGCCGTTCGCCGCATCGCAGGTTTCGTGAGTTCATCTCTCCTGCGCATGCTGAGCGAGCGCAGCGGCCTCGATGAAGCCACCGTTTCCTTCCTCGCCAAGCGCGTGAGGGAACGCCTCGAAGCCGAAGGCGTGTCGGCAAGCGCAAAGACGAACGACGACGAAGTCATCGCCCAGGTCCAGGAGGCCCATCGCGAAGGCAAGCTCAACGACGAGTATGTCATCACGGCCGCCGAGGCCGGCAATCGCCGCCTCGTGAGCATTGCGCTTGCCATGCTGGCCCAGCTCCCGAAGCCCGTCGTTGACCGCATCCTGGTCAGCCAGTCCGGAAAGGCCATCACGGCCATCGTCTGGAAGGCAGGGCTCGGCATGCGCGTCGCGGTGAAGATCCAGTCCGCCATCGCGCGCCTGCCATCAGCCAAGATGGTTCCGGCACGCGACGGCGTGCACTTCCCGATGGCACCCGAAGAAATGAGCTGGCACCTCGGATACTTCCAGTCGCAACTCTAGGAAGCGCGGCGCGCTATTCGGTGGGAGCCGCTTCGGCCGTCGACGGTGACGTCGTCGGCTCGAACTCCCAGACGACAATGGATCGGCCGTCGGTGCTGACCTTGTGGAACCCGCTGGGCGTGAAACCCTTGCCCGCGCAGTTTGAGCTGTCCTCGAAGTCGAACTCGCCATCCTTCGTGCAGAAGATATGCGTTCCGGTCCAGTTCGGACCCGTCACGACCGGTCCATCCGGCTTGTCCAGCGTCGCATAGGTATAGATGAAGGGCTCGGTCAGCGGCTCCTTGATGACCTTCTCGCACTGCTCCGGCATGAGCACGTACCAGCCGCGGCTGATCTTCTTGCCATTCTGCTCGCGCCCGTAGGCTGTCCAGAGCATCTCCTGCGACCGGTTGCAGAACGTGAGGCCTGCAGACTGCTGCAGACGTCCCGCTTCGGCCAGCAGCTTCGCATAGAGCGTGGCCTGGTCGCCCGATCCGATCCCGAAGGCCGTGCGGGCCTGCGTCATCGCTTCGTTGAACTTCGGACCAGGCACGCCATCAATCGCGCCATCGAACAGCTTCACGTCCGACAGCAGCCGCTGGAGCCCGGCGATACGCGCCTGCTCGAGCGACTTGATCTGGCTGCTCTCGGTGAAGACCGTCTGCCAACCGGCCTTGCCACCCGTATCGACGCGCGCAAAGTCATGCTGCGTATAGCCAGGACCGCACGAGTTCTGTCCTTCGGCCGATGCCGACGTGAAGTTCCCCTTGCCGGCGCAAAGCTTGTACTTGCCGCCCCACACCCGGATGGGGCCCGTGTGTGCAAACGACGTCTTGGCGTGGCTGTAATAGACCGCGCTGGTCAGCGGCCCCTTGATGAACACGCGGCACTCGCCCGAGTTCAGGGGCCACCAGCCGCGCGTATGGACCATGGGCCCGCTCTTCAGTCCGACAGACAGCGACAGCACATAGGAAGTCTGGTTGCAGAACTCGTAGTCGTTCTCGGGCGGCTTCCGCGCCTTGGACGAAGTCGCCGCGCCGCTTGAGCTGCCGCCCTGCACGGGGATCACGCGCGGCTTGGGCTTGGAGGTATCCGTCGTCTTGGGCTTCTGCGTGCCCAGCGTGTTGCCCGGGTCCATTTTCAGGATCGTCGGCCGGGGTGCCTCCGCGGGAGCTTCCGTACCCTGCGCCATGGCTGTCGCGATCAAGGCCGGGCCCGACAGCGCAAGTAGTCCCGTCACTGCAAAGCGGAGGATTCGCAACACAGTCAGTTCACACTCGGTTGTCGTTTTGCCTATCCGGGCAGGATCATGGTGCCAGCGCCGTGATCTGTAAACAATTCAATGAGCAGAACATGCTGGATTCGGCCGTCGAGGATCACCGCCCCCTTCACGCCCCGGTCGATGGCGTCAATGCAGGTTTCCACCTTGGGGATCATGCCCCCGGAAATGGTACCGTTGGCGATCAGGGCGCGCGCCTCGGTTGCAGTCAGGCGCTCGATCAAGTTGCCGTTGCGGTCCATCACGCCCGGAACGTCCGTCAGCAGCAGCAGGCGATCCGCATTCAGCGCACCGGCCACCGCACCGGCCACCGTGTCGGCATTGATGTTGAACGTCTCGCCATTCTTGCCCACGCCAATCGGCGCGATCACGGCGACCATGTCGGCCTGCACGATCGTCTTGAGGACTTCGGTGTTGACCTTCTCGGGCTCACCGACAAAGCCGAGGTCGACCTGCTGCGTTTCGCCGGTCTTGGGATCGGTCTTGGTCTTGAGGAGCTTCTTGGCAACGATCAGCTGGCCGTCCTTGCCTGACACGCCCACAGCCTTGCCGCCGGCATTGTTGATCGCCGAAACGATCTGCTTGTTGACGGTCCCCGTCAGCACCATCTCGACGACGTCGATCGCCGCCTGGTCGGTGACGCGCAGGCCGTCGACGAAGCTGGACTTGATCTCGAGCCGCTTGAGCATGGCACCGATCTGCGGACCGCCGCCATGCACCACCACCGGATTGATACCGGTCTGGCGCATCAGCACGATGTCCTGCGCGAAATGCTCGGCCACGCCCTCTTCACCCATGGCATTGCCGCCATACTTCACGACGAGCGTCTTCTGGTCGTACTCCAGGATGAACGGCAGGGCCTCGGTCAGGACCCGCGCGGTCGCACGCCACTTCGCCAGCTGGCGGAGGTTCTGGACGCGTTCGTCCTTGCCATGAAAGTCTTTGTCGTCAACAGAGCTCATCAGCGCTTCCCGCGGTTCGCGGGCTTATACCCCTTCTCCGCGGGCTTCGCCAAGCGGGCCAGATGCGCACGCAGCTCGGGGAGCCCCTCACCCGTCTCGGCAGAAGTGGCAAACAGCTCAGGGTGAATGGCCGTGTGTTGCTCCCGCAGAGCGGTCGCATCGTTAATGGCGCGCTCGCGCTCCGAGGCATTCAGCTTGTCGATCTTGGTCAACACGATGACATAGGAAACGGCCGCCCCGTCTAGGAGCTTCATCATTTGCCGGTCGGTGTCATGGGGAGGATGGCGGGAGTCGATCAGCAGGCAGACGCGCTTGAGCTGCGAGCGCTTGCGCAGGTAGGCATCGATCAGCCTGTGCCACTGGGCCGACACTGCCTTCGACACCTTGGCAAAGCCATAACCCGGAAGGTCCGCAATCGTCAGCTCGCCGGCGAGATCGAACAGGATGATCTCCTTGGTCCGGCCCGGGGTGTTCGACACGCGCGCCAGCGCCTTGCGGTTGACGACGGCATTCACGAGGCTCGACTTGCCGACATTCGACCGGCCGGCAAAGGCGATCTCGGGCACGTCCTCGCGCGTCAGCTGTTCGTACTCCGACACCGCACGCATGAACGTGCATGGCTGCGTGAACAGCTGGTGCCCGCGCTTCAGCCACGACCGGCTGGCTTCGCCCTGGGGCTGCGAGTCGTCCATCAGCTCTTGCCGGAGCCCGGCGGCTCGCCCTTCGACCCGCCCAGCCACGAAGGCAGCTTCACCGAGATCTCGAGCGGCACGTTCAGCCGGCGCATGATCAGGTACTGCTGGCCGATTGAGAGCACGTTATTGATCGTCCAGTAGACGACAAGGCCCGCCGGGAACGACGCCATCAGGTACGTGAACAGCGGCGGCATGATCACCATCATCTGGCGCTGCGTGGGATCCTGCGACGGCGGGCTCATCTTCATCTGGAACCACATCGTGAAACCCATGATGAGAGGCCAGATGCCGATGTGCAGCCAGGTCGGCGCCTCGAACGGCAGCAGGCCGAACAGGTTGAAGAGGTTTGTCGGATCAGCGGCCGCAAGGTCCTGGACCCAGCCGAAGAACGGCGCATGCCGCATTTCGATGGTCACGAACAGAACCTTGTAGAGCGAGAAGAAGATCGGGATCTGCAGCAGCAGCGGCACGCAGCCCATGAACGGATTGACCTTCTCGCGCCGGTACAGCGCCAGGATTTCCTGCTGCGCCTTGACCTTGTCGTCCTTGTAGCGCTCCTGCAGCTCCTTCATCTCGGGCTGGATCTTCTTCATCTTGGTCATCGACTCGTACGAGGCGTTGGCCAGCGGATAGAAAAGCAGCTTCACGAGGATCGTCAGGATGATGATCGCAACGCCGAAATTGCCCACGAGGTGGTAGATCACCTCGAGCGCCTTGAAGATCCAGTAAGTGAAGAACGAGAACCAGCCCCAGTCGATCGTCATCTCGTAGCGGTAGATGCCAAGTTTGGCCTGGTAGTCCTCGACCAGGGACACGATCTTGGCGCCGGCGAAGACATTGTGCGTGACGGTCGTGGTGCCACCCGCCGCGATGTTGCGCCCGCCCAGCAGGTAGTCCGCGCGGAACACCTCGCCCACGCTTTCGCGCGCGATCGAGAACCGGCCCGTGAACTTCTCCTTCTGCGGCGGAATGACGGTGACCATCCAGTACTTGTCGGTGACGCCGAGCCACCCGCCCTCGCCCTCGAACTTGACCTGCGGCTCCTTCGAGTCACGCATGTCGGTGTAGGTATACTTTTCGAGCAGTCCGGCGAGCACGCCAAACAGGCCTTCGTGCAGCGTCCATTGCGCCGCATGCGCCGGCGCGCCCTCGCGCGTCGCGATCGCATAGGGGAACAGCGTGATCGGCGCCCCCGAGTTGTTCTGGACGCTGTCCGTCACCGTGAACATGTAGTCCTGGTCGATCGAGATGCGCCGCGTGAACACCTGCCCCTGCCCGTTGTCCCACGTCAGGGTAACGGGCTTGTCCGGCGTCAGCGTCTGGTCGCTTGTCGTCCAGACCGTGGTCGCATCAGGCACTTTCGTCTGCGAGCCCGGCGCTGCCGCCCAGCCAGTCTCGGCATAGGTTGCCGAAACGGTACCGTGCGGGGTCAGGAACACGACCTCGTCGCTCTTGGGATCCAGTTGCTCGCGATATTTCTTGAGGCGCAGGTTATCGATCTGCGCGCCCGTCAGGCGGATGGAACCATCAACCTTGTCGTTCTCGAACGAGACGCGGCTGCCGCTGGACGCAAGCACGACCTCGCGGGCCT
Source organism: uncultured Flavobacteriaceae bacterium (assembly GCA_964646885.1). Taxonomy (GTDB): domain Bacteria; phylum Pseudomonadota; class Alphaproteobacteria; order Micropepsales; family Micropepsaceae; genus SZUA-430. The sequence goes on along the minus strand of CAZYFM010000027.1, from coordinate 10,819 downwards.
GCACCTTGACGGGCGTGGCACCGGTTGTGCTGCCTGGCGTCACCGTGCCCGGCGCCGTCGTCGTGCCTTCGGTGGCCTGCTGGCTCTTCGCGGCCTCCGCTGCAAGCCGTTGACGCTCGGCCAGCGGCGCGATGAAGAAGAAGTGCCACAGCAGCAGGACCACCGCACTCAGGATGAGGGCGGCCATGTAGTTGCCGGAATCAGGCCTGTTGCTGTTGTTCATTCTTGTCTACCGGACGGGGTGTTGAGTGAATGGGAATGCGCGTGCTTGTGGCAGGCGTCTGGAACGGGATCGTAGCCGTAGCTGCCGCCGAGCCACGTGACCGGATGGCACTTGGACAGGCGGCGCAGCGTCAGCCAGCCCCCCTTCAAGGCACCGTGCTTTTCGATGGCTTCAAGCGCGTAGGCAGAACAGCTCGGATCAAAACGGCAATTCGGACCAAGCCAGGGCGAGATCATGTAGCGATACGCGAAGATGGGTGCCTTCAGCAGCACCTTGGCCATCCTCGATACGAGCTGTATCGCGTTCATTCCTACTCAGCCTTCTTGGGACGGCCAGCATGCACCCGGGACAGGGCAAGCTTCAGGTCATCGACGAGGTGCGCAAACAGCCGGGTGGCCGTCGCCTCGCGCCCGATTAGCACATAGTCAAAGCCGGGCTTCGCTAAAAGTGGCAGCACCTGGCGGGCCACCTCGCGCAATCGGCGTTTTGTGCGGTTTCTGACCACGGCCGACCCCAATTTTTTGGTGGCAGTGAATCCGACGCGCAACCCTTGTCCGCCGTCCGGGGCGGGCTGCATCTGCAGCACCAGCCCTTCGGTTACGCACTTTCGTCCCTTGGCCAGCCTCAGGAAGTCAGCGCGCTTTGCAAGGCGCGACACTTTGACCACGTCTTGGGCGGCACCTTTCAGGGGCGATCAGACGAAATGGGATCAGGCAGACAGGCGCTTGCGGCCGTGGGCGCGGCGATTGGCCAGGACCTTGCGGCCATTGGCGGTTGCCGAACGCGAACGGAAACCGTGGCGGCGCTTCCTAACGAGCTTGGATGGCTGATATGTGCGCTTCACGGCTGAAGTCCTTAATTTCTGCGGTTCAACAGGAGGGCGCGCATATACGTATTTTACGCTCGCAAGTCAAATCCGGTCATTGGCGCATCCGCAGGACCGGGCGTTTCGTAACCAAAACGTCCCACCCCCGGAGGAACGGCCTGTGACAGCCCCGACCGACGCCCGCCCGACCCGCTCCAACGTCGGCAGCCCGGCCTGCATTCTCGCAATGCTGGCGCTGCTGCTATTCGTCTCCCTGGCCACCCCGCCCGCTCGAGCCGCGGACCAGCCACCCAACGCAGGAAACACGATGACTGTCGACCACGCCGCCTGGGACGCACTCCTTTCACGCTACATCAGGCGCTCACCCGACGGCGTGAACCTCTTCGCCTATGGCCGGGTTTCACCGGAAGACCGGACCCGCCTGAAGGACTACATCGCCACGCTTGAGCGCGTGAAGGTATCCGTGCTGGGCCGGGACGAGCAGATGGCCTTCTGGATCAACCTCTACAACGCCAAGACCATCGACATCGTCCTCGATCACTACCCGGTGAAGTCGATCCGCGACATCTCGCTCGGAGGGCTCTTCACCATCGGTCCCTGGAAGCAGAAGAACATGATGGTCGAGCAGCGCCAGCTCTCGCTCGACACGATCGAGCACGACATCCTGAGAAAGCAGTGGCGGGATCCGCGCGTGCATTACGCGGTCAACTGCGCCTCCTTCAGCTGCCCCAACCTCGCAGCCCGCGCCTGGACGGCCAGGCAGCTCGAGGAGATGCTCGACGAAGGCGCGAAGGCCTATGTCAATCATCCGCGCGGCGTGAAGGTCACGTCAGGAAAGCTGACCCTGTCCCGCATCTATGACTGGTACCGCGCGGATTTCGGCAAGACAGATGCCGACATCATCCGCCACGTCTCCCGCTATGCAGGTCCCGAACTCGCCCGCAAGCTCGCCACGATTGGCGAAATCGACGGCTACGAGTATGACTGGACACTGAACGAGGCGAAATAGGCTCATGACCGAACAGACATCATCGACATCCACCCTGTCCCGCCTGGCTCCCCTCCTGATACTCCTGCTCGCCCTCGTCGCCTTCTTCGTGCTCGGCCTCGACAAGTTTTTCACGCTGGACATGCTGCGCGAGAACCGGGAAGTGCTGAAGGAGTGGGTGCACGCCAACAAGGCGCAGGCCGTGACCCTGTTCGTGCTCGCCTATGTCGTGGTCGCGGCAGCCTCGCTTCCGGTCGGCGCGATCCTTTCGATCGCCGGAGGATTCCTCTTCGGCAGTGTCTTCGGGGCGGCATGGATTGTCCTCGGCGCCACCATTGGCGCCACGATCCTCTTTGTGGTTGCGCGCTCCGCGCTCGGGGAACCGCTGCGCAGCCGATTTGGTTCCCGCATCCGCGCCATGGAGGAAGGCTTCCGCCGCAACGCATTCAGCTACCTGCTGATCCTGCGCCTGGTCCCCCTCTTTCCCTTCTGGCTCGTCAATCTCGCGCCCGCGTTCCTGGGTGTGTCGATCGGCACATTCGTCGTGACAACGGCGATCGGGATCATCCCCGGCGCCTTCGTGTTTGCATCGATCGGCAACGGGCTCAACGCGCTGTTCGAGGCCGGTGAGCAGCCCGACCTCAGCCTGGCAACGCTTGTCATGCGGCCGGACTTCTACATTCCGATCGGGGGCCTGATCCTGCTCTCCCTCATTCCCGTCATCTATCGGGCCTTCGCAGGCAAGCCCACGCAGGAACAGAAATGAGCACGACCCTGAAGGCTGACATCTGCATCATCGGAGCCGGCTCAGGCGGCCTGTCCGTCGCAGCCGGTGCCGCACAGCTTGGCCGCAAGGTGGTGCTGGTCGAAAAGCACCTGATGGGCGGCGACTGCTTGAACTTCGGCTGCGTGCCATCCAAGGCGCTCATCGCCGCGGCATCGCACGCCCACCACATCCGCCGCGCACCGGCCTTTGGCGTGTCTGCCGCCGAGCCCGCGATCGACTTTCCGGCCGTCATGAAGCACGTGCAGGACGTGATCGCGGCGATTGAGCCGAATGACTCCGTCGAGCGCTTCGAGAAGCTCGGCGTGACGGTGATCAAGGCGCACGGACGCTTTGTCTCGCCAAACGAGATCGAGGCCGGCAACCAGCGCATCCGCGCGAGCTATTTCGTCGTCGCCACCGGATCGACCGCATTCAAGCCGCCCATCCCTGGCCTTGAGACGACGCCCTTCTTCACCAACGAGACCATCTTTGCGAACACGACGCGCCCCGACCATCTCGTGGTGATTGGAGGCGGCCCGATCGGCATGGAGCTTGCGCAGGCCCATCGCCGCCTCGGATCGAAGGTCACGGTCATCGAAGCGCGAAGCATCATGCCGAAGGACGACGCGGAGGCTGTTGCGGTCGTGCGCGAGAGCCTTGTGGCCGACGGCGTCACGATCCTGGAGTCGACATCCGTGACGGCCGTTGCGCCCTCGCCCAATGGTGTGAAGGTGACGGTCTCTGCGGGAGGAGCCACGCGCGACATTGAAGGCTCGCACCTGTTGCTGGCCGCGGGCAGGACACCGAATGTCGACGGTCTGAACCTCGAAGCCGCGAACGTCCGCTTCACCCGCCGCGGCATCGACGTGGACAGCCGCCTGCGCAGTTCCAATCCGCGCGTCTATGCCATCGGCGATGTCGCAGGAGGACTGCAGTTCACGCACGTGGCCGGTTATCATGCAGGCCTCATCATTCGCCACCTCCTCTTCAAGGCCCCCGTGAAGGTCAGCTACGACGCCGTGCCATGGTGTACCTACACCGATCCGGAGCTCGCGCATGTTGGCATGACCGAACAGCAGGCGAAGGAAGCGAAGCTCCCTTACAGGGTTTCGCGCTGGCCCCTGCATGACAACGATCGCGCACAGGCCGAGCGCGAGACCCATGGCTTCGCCAAGGTCGTGATCGTGAAAGGTCGCCCCGTGGGCGCAACCATTGTAGGACACAAGGCTGGAGAACTGATCCTCCCCTGGGTCATGGCCATCAGCCAGAAGATGAAGATGAGCGCCATCGCCGGCCTCGTCGCCGCCTATCCGACGATGAGCGAAGTCTCCAAGCGCGCTGCGGGAGCCTTTTTCACGCCGACGCTGTTCTCGCGCGGCACGCGGACGGTGGTTAACCTGCTTTCGCTGTTTAACCCACGGCAATAGCCCGGCATTCTGGCACGCCTTGCACAGTTTTGAACGGGTTCACCGCGCACAAACCAAGTCGCGGTGACACCCGGCCTGTGCTATCAGTCGCGGCGGGAATGGCTGGCGTGTTCACAAAGATCAGGGACTTTCTCTACCGGAACTTGGTTGCAAGTCTGTCCGGTCGCCTCCTGTTCTTCACGACGCTGTTCGTGCTGCTGGCCGAACTGGTCATCTACATTCCCTCCGCCGCGCGAAACTACCACGACCTTCTGTCAATCAAGCTCGCCAACGCCCAGATCGCGGTGCTGGCACTCGATGAGCTCAACGAGACAGAACTCTCGGCAAAGCTGAAGGGGGAATTGCTGGCCAACGCCGGCGTGAGGCTGGTGGCGCTCAAGCGCAACAACACACGCCGCCTCTACCTTGCCGAGGCTGTGCCGCCCATGCCCGACGTGTCGGTCGACCTGCGCTCGCTGTGGTGGCCCGATCTGCTGTGGCAGGCCTTCGAATGCATGCTCAACACCTCGCCGCGCGTGCTGCGCGTGACAAGCTATCCGCGCCTCGGCGGCGGCGACTACATCGACATCATGATCGACGAAGCCCCGGTGCGGGCTGACCTGCTCAATTACACCGAGCGCCTTTTCTACCTGTCGCTCGTGATCGCCTTCATCACCTCGGGCCTCGTGTTCTGCTCACTCTACTTCCTGTTCGTGCGTCCCATGCAGCGCGTCAGCCAGTCCATGGTACGCTTCCAGCAGAAGCCCGAAGACGCACAGCGCATCATCGTCCCAACGACACGTGCCGACGAAATCGGACAGGCCGAACGCGTTCTCGCCGCCATGCAGACGGAGCTCCGTCAGGCCCTGCAGCAGCGCGAGCATCTTGCAGCCCTCGGAGCTGCCGTCACGCGTATCCAGCACGACCTGAGGAACATTCTCGCGACGGCGCAACTCGCCTCGGATCGCCTCGCCACGAGCAACGACCCGACAGTGAAGGCCCTGGCGCCACGCCTCATGCAGTCGATCGACCGCGCGATCACGCTCGCCACGAACACGCTGCGCTATGGCAAGGCGGATGAAGCCCGCCCGAATGCAGCACCGCAATCCCTCCTGCCGCTTGCCGAAGAAGCGATGCACGCAGCCCTGGCGGCCGGCAAGGGCGAGGTACGCTGGACGAACCGCATCCCCGATGGCCTCAGCGTCTTCGCCGACCCCGACCAGTTGCTGCGCGTGATCATCAACATAGGCCGCAACGCCGTGCAGGCGCTCGAAGGACGCCCCGGCGCCGAGATCACGCTCTCCGCCTCCAGTGAAGCGGGCGAGACGGTGATCGAGATCGCCGACAATGGCCCAGGCCTCCCTGAAACCATTCGCACGCGCCTCTTCGAACCATTCTCGAATGGCGGTCGATCGGGCGGAACAGGCCTCGGGCTTGCGATCGCCCGCGAACTTATCCGCGCGCATGGGGGCGACGTGACCCTGAAGCAATCAGGGCCCGAAGGCACCGTGTTCCGCATCACGCTGCCCACCGGCCCCGTACCGCAGGAAGCAGGCTCCAGAACATGACCACGGTCCTCGCCGACATTGGCGGCACCAATATCCGCTTCGCCACCCTGTCCCCGGATGGAATGCTCGGACACCGCGAGGCCTGGCTGACGTCTTTCTACCCTGGCCTCAGCGAGGCCCTCGAAGCCTACCGCGAAGTCACGAGCCTGGCCGATAGGATCACAGCCATTGCGGTCTGCGCGGCAGGTCCCCTCGTGGATGGCGCAATCGACCTGACGAATTGCACGTGGAAGCTCTCGCTCGACAGCGTGCGCGCCGCATCGGGCACCTCGCGCGTCGTACTCGTCAACGATTTTGCAGCCGTGGCGCGGGCCATTCCCGAACTGCGCAGCGTGGACCTCGACCAGGTCGGCGGCGAGCTTCCGGAACCCGGCGCAACGAAGCTCGCCCTCGGGCCCGGCACAGGACTGGGCGTCGCCTGCACGGTTGCGGACGGTCGCGGTGGATGGATCGCCAACCCCGGTGAAGGCGGCCATGCCGACCTCGCCTGCAACAATGATCGCGAACTCGCGATCATGTTCCAGCTGATGCGCCAGTTTGGCCACGTCTCGGTTGAGCGCGTGCTGTCGGGGCCGGGTCTCGAGGCGCTCTACCTCGCCATCGCTGCGCTGGATGGCAGGACATTCAACACCCGGCCGCTTGCAGCGGACATCGCGAAGGCTGCGCGTGCAGGCACGGATGAAACCGCGCGAGAAGCCGTGACGATCTTCACGGGCATGCTGGGCAGCACGGCCGGCAGCCTCGCTTTGACGCTCGGCGCACGCGGAGGCGTCTACATCGCGGGCGGCATCGTCCGGCAGTGGGGCGAGCTTTTCGACCGCAAGCTTTTCCGCCATCGCTTCGAAGCGAAGGGACGCATGCGCGCCTATCTCGCGCCCATCCCCTGCTACATCGTCACCGCCGACGATCTTGCATTCCGCGGCCTCGCCGCCATGCTCGGCTAGTTCTTCAGGACAAGGCCTTCGCGGCGCGGATCTGCAGCCCCGTCAATCACACCGCCCGGAAGAATGCGGAACCCGTTGAGGCCGCTCGTCTGGTCGCTGAACTTGATCTCGTGCCCCATCGCCTTGAGCTCCTCGGCGACGGCCTCCAGCCCCGTATCCTTCTCGAGTTCCACCACCGCCGAGCGGCTCGTCACGTTGGGCAAACCGACGGCTCCCGCCATGTCGAGCTTCCAGTCGATGAGCCCCATGAGCGTCTTGGTGACATAGGGAATGATCCGCCAGCCGCCCGGAGAACCGATCACGGCATAGAGTTGTCCACGCGCATCGAACACGAAAGTTGGCGTCATCGACGACAGCGGCCGCTTGCCGGCATCCGGCGCATTGGCCAGGCGGCGATTGTCGCCGACTGGCTCGAAAGTAAAGTCGGTGAGCTGGTTGTTGAGGATGAACCCGGCGGCCATCAGGTGGCTGCCGAAGGGACCCTCGACCGTCGTCGTCATGGCCACCGCATTGCCCTTGCCGTCCATGACACTCACATGCGCGGTCGACGGCTTCGCGTGATCGGGGATACGCAGCCGGCGATAGAACCTGGATGCGCCGCGCGGGTCACCGGGCAGCACATTCGCCTGTGCCAGCGCCGTCGTCTCGCTGATCAGGCGCGAGCGTTTCTTCAGGTATCCGGCGTCCAGCAGGCCCGTCACGGGCACCGGCACGAAATCGGGATCGCCCAGGAATGCGGCGCGATCGGCAAAGGCCAGGCGCTGTGCCTCGGCGAACAGGTGAATGGCACGCGCGGATTTCGGCGACAGCGCGCCCATGTCGAAGCGCTCGAGCAGTTTCAGGATCTGCAGTGAGGCAACGCCACCCGAACTCGGCGGACGCATGCCGCAGATCCGGTAGCTGCGATAGGTTCCGCAGAGCGATGCCCGCTTGGTGGGCCGGAACGACTGCAGGTCTTTCAGCGTCAGTGCGACGGCGCCGCGCGGCGCTTTGGTCACGGCATCGACAATCGCCTGCGCGACTTTGCCCTTGTAGAACCCATCGGGCCCCTTCTCCGCAATCAGCTGGAGCGTCTCCGCCAGCGCGGGGTTCTTCAGCACGTCACCTTCCGTCAGCGGCTTTCCGTTCGGCCTGAAATACGCGGACGTCTCTGGAATGAGCGAGAGCGACGGGATCATCCCGACAACCTTGGCAAGCCGCGCCGACACCGGAAAGCCGTCACGTGCCAGCCTTATTGCTGGCTGGAACAGGTCGGCCCACGGAAGCTTGCCGTGCTCCTTGTGCGCGAGCCACAGCGTGGCAATCACGCTCGGCACGCCAACCGATCGTCCGCCCACAACGGCATCCACGAAACTGACGGTCTTTCCGTCCGGTCCGATGAAGAGGTTGGGCGTGACCGAGGCCGGCGCCGTCTCGCGTCCGTCATAGTTCTCCATCCGGCCGGACTTGCCATCGACATGGAGCAGGAAAAGCCCGCCGCCAATGCCCGAGGATTGCGGTTCGGCAAGCGTCATCACCATCTGCGCGGCGATGGCTGCATCGACGGCGGAGCCGCCCCGCTTCAGCATCTCGAGCCCGGCTTCCGACGCCAGCGGATGCGAGGCCACGATCACGGCCTGCCGGTCGGGCTTCGGCGCCGCCTGCGCAAGCGGCACTGCGACCAACGCGATCAGCAGCAGCGAATTGCGCAGGAACGATTGAAGGGCTAGCGTCGGCATCATGATCACTCCCGGTTCGCGCAATCTAATCACTGATGTACGTGGGATAAAAGTCGGCAACAGCCACGATCCCGCCGCCATGACAGGCGTTACCGTCATTATGGCGGAAGGACGTGCTGTCGGCGCTGTGGATGTCCGCGGCGGTGCCCCCGGCACGCGCGAAACCGAAGCCCTCCTGCCCGAAGGCCTGAACGTCGGCGTGGATGCCGTCGTCCTCTCGGGCGGCTCGGTCTTCGGCCTCGATGCAGCGGGTGCCGTGACGAACTGGCTCGCCCACTCCGGTCGCGGTTTCACCCTGCAGGGCGCGCCGATGGTCGCCCCCATCGTGCCCTCGGCGATCCTGTTCGACCTCACGAACGGAGGAGACAAGAACTGGGGCCAGACCCCGCCCTATCGCGCCCTCGGCGTGAAGGCCTGCGAAACCGCAGGCGAGGACTTCAGGCTCGGCAATGCAGGCGCAGGTTTCGGCGGTCGCGCGGGCGCCTACAAGGGCGGGCTCGGATCCGCCTCTTTCGTGACGCCGGACGGCATCGAGGTTGGCGCCATCGCGGCCGTCAATTCGTTTGGATCCCCCGTGATCCCCGGCTCCTCGACGCTCTGGGCCTGGCCTTTCGAGCAGAACGGCGAACTTGGGCGGCAGATGCCGCCCCGCGCGCCGGTCAGTGATCTCGGCATGCCCCAGGACATCAAGCGCCCGCCCCAGCCCGCGCAGAACACAACGATTGCATGCGTGGCGGTGAATGCGGCGCTGACGCCCGCTCAGGCAAAACGCATCGCGATCATGGCACAGGACGGCATGGCCCGCGCGCTGAGGCCCGTTCATGCACCGGTCGACGGCGACGTCGTGTTTGTGCTGGCCACGGGCGCAAGGCCACTGGCTGACCCGGTGACATACGAGATGACGCTGCTGGGCATGCTGGCCGCCGACTGCCTCACGCGCGCGATCGGACGCGCGGTGTTCGAAGCCGAAGCGCTGGGCCCCTGGGAATCCTATCGCGCGCGCCACCCCAAGGGCTTCGCACCGCGCCCCTGAGGGGCAACCGCCGTCAGCGCACGTAGATCCTGACCTCGTGCGCGCTGATCGCTGTGCTCGACGAATTGAACACGCGGATCTTCGCCGGATCGACGCCGAGGCTCGTCAGCGTGTTGACCACGTCGCTCGCATTCGCTGTCGCTTCCGAGACGACATTGCGCCCCGCCGAGACACCCACGACGTCGAACACCGCGTCCGGCTTGCGCTTGCGCGCCGTCGACACCGCGGTCGCCAGCGTCTCGCGGTAGGACACGCTGTCACGATCAAACTTGATCTTGACGAAAGCGGGCTGCGACATGGTCGGCGGCGGCAGCGTTGATGCAGTGGACGTCGACGACGGCGTGGCCGGCTGCGAAGGAATGCCGAGCGCTGCCATCGAAGCGCGTTCCTTTGCGAGGAACGCCGACTGCGAGGCCCATTCGGCCGAAATCTCGTTGACCATGCGGTCGAGCTGGTTGGCAGTCTGGCTGATCTCGCCGCGCAGCGTGTTGAGCTGGCGCTTGTCTTCGTCGTTGCCTTCGCGGACGCTGACCGACTCGACCATCATCTTGTTCGCCTCGGCCGAGCCGCGGGCGATCACGCGCATTTCGCCATCCAGCGCGTTGGTGGCGGCTGCCAGGCGTTCGAGGGCGGCCTGCGCTTTCTGGTAGGATTGAAGGTTCGGCGGCGAGCTGGTCGACATTTCGTTGCGGGCAATGCGATAGAGCGCGCCCTCGCCCGCCGCCCGCTGCCGGATTTCCGACAGCGTCGCATTGCGGGCCGAGACTTCTCCGAGCAGCGCCACAAGTCGGCTCCGCAGGCTGGCGATCTGCGCGCTCTGCGGCGTACCCGTGTTGATGCCGGGCGTCACGCCGACGGGTGTAAAAATGGACGTTCCGGTCTGCGGCATGGTTCCGGAAGGCCCCGGCGGCGCCGGCGGCTTGTCCGGGAACAGGCCGTCACTCATGGTCGAGCAGGCGGCGAGAGGCGCGCACGCAATGGCGGCGGCGACAAATCGCGCGGAAAACAGGCGAAACATGTTCTTACCCCACGGATGGGACCGCATACCGGTTACGCGGCCACGTCGGAATTCGTCAGGATTCGGCTCTGATAACGGCAAGAATAAGCCCGTTTACAGTTGATGCAATTGGGGTGAGTGCCTTTGGCGCGTCCCCGCGCCCCCGTTTTGGCCCATTTCTGCCCTTGCACAACCGGAGATCGCGCACTAAGTTCCGCGCCTCTTTCGCCGGGCCGCGCAGCATGCGCAGTCCCGACGAATGACCGGGCACCCGTAGCTCAGCTGGATAGAGCACCAGACTACGAATCTGGGGGTCGGACGTTCGAATCGTTCCGGGTGCGCCATTTCCC
>CAZYFM010000026.1:28468-31689 GCA_964646885.1 uncultured Flavobacteriaceae bacterium | reverse complement strand
CTCGAAGTTCGTCCTGCCTGCGCCGTCGGCGATCGCGGCGGCATTCGCCACGGACTCGGAGACGCTTCTTTCGTCCACCTGGGTGACATTGCGCATCACCGTCATGGCCTTCTTCATTGCGGTGGTGCTGGGTGTCGCGCTTGCGGTCGTGTTCTCGCAGAGCCGGATCATCGAGCGGGCGCTGTTTCCCTATGCGGTGACCCTGCAGGTGACGCCGGTGGTCGCGATCGCGCCCCTGATCCTGATCTGGGTTGGCCTCGACAATGCCGAGCGGGCGGTGCTGATCCTCGCCACCATCGTCGCGTTCTTTCCGATCCTGTCAAACACGACGCTGGGGCTCCGGTCCGCCGATGCGCAGCTGCACGAGCTGTTCGACTTGCTGGGCGCCACCCGATGGCAGCGGCTGTGGCGGCTGCAGATGCCGGCCGCGCTGCCCTACCTGCTCGCGGGCATGAAGGTGTCGGGAGGGCTTGCGCTGATCGGCGCCGTGGTGGCCGAGTTTGCCGCCGGCTCGGGGACCTCCACGGGGCTTGCCTGGCGGATCGCCGAGGCCGGGAACCGGCTTGAGGTCGAGAAAGCCTTCGCTGCCCTGATCATCATGGCCGCCATCGGCATCGCGATCTTCTGGCTCCTTACGCTGCTGGAGTGGTGGCTGCTCCGGAAGTGGCACGAAAGCGCCATTTCCCGCGAATAACACATCCATTTGTGTTATTTAAAATATTTCACATTCAATCTTGACAAATTAGTCCCCGAAGCCCCATTTTCCGGGGACAAGGAGATGGCATGCTGCAGGTTCTGACGGCCAACCGGTTGCTGGATGGGGAAGTCGTGTATCTCGCGCCTGACGGGGCGTGGGTGGAGCGCCTTTCGCAGGCCCGGATCTTTGCCGACAAGGCGGAAGCCGAGGCGAGCCTTTCGGTCGGTGCCGAAGCCGAGCGGCAGCAGAAGATCGTGCACGCCTACCTGTTCGACGTCACGCAGGCGACCGGCACGCTGAAGCCCGTCAAGCAGCGCGAAATCATCCGAGCCGCCGGCCCGACCGTGCGCCGCGACCTCGGCAAGCAGGCGAATTCCTGATGTACCGATATGACGAGTTTGACCACAAGGCGGTCGAGGAACGCGTCCGCCAGTTCAGTGGCCAGGTGGCGCGACGCCTGTCGGGCGAGCTGACCGAAGACGAGTTCAAGCCCCTGCGGCTCATGAACGGCCTGTACCTGCAGCTGCATGCCTACATGCTGCGCGTCGCGATCCCCTATGGAACGCTGTCGTCCCGGCAGCTGCACATGCTCGCGCACATCGCGCGCAAGTACGACAAGGGCTACGCCCATTTCACGACGCGACAGAACCTCCAGTACAACTGGCCGCGCCTTGCCGACGTGCCGGCGATCCTTTCGGATCTCGCGAGCGTCGAGATGCATGCGATCCAGACCAGCGGCAACTGCATCCGCAATGTCACGTCGGACCACTTTGCCGGCGCAGCCGCCGGTGAGGTCGAGGATCCGCGCATCTGGTCGGAGATCATCCGGCAGTGGTCGACATTCCATCCCGAGTTCTCGTACCTGCCCCGCAAGTTCAAGATCGCGGTGACGGCTTCGCCCAAGGACCGCGCGGCGATCAAGGTGCACGATATCGGCGTGATCATCCGCAAGGGCCCGTCGGGTGCCAACGTGTTCGACGTCTGGGTCGGTGGCGGACAGGGGCGCACGCCCCTCATCGGCCATGCGATTGGCGAAGGCATCGCGGCCGAAGACCTGCTGGCCTACCTGGAAGCCACGATGCGCGTCTACAACCAGCATGGACGGCGCGACAACATCTACAAGGCGCGCATCAAGATCCTCGTGCACCAGATCGGTCCCGCGGAGATGCGCCGGCAGGTCGCCGAGGAGTTCGTGAAGGTCAAGGCGGAAGGCGCCCTTGTGCTGCCGCAGGCCGAGATCGACCGCATCGCGGCCTACTTCCAGGATCCGCCCTTCGAGAACCTCGCCGACGCGGACCTCAGCGCGTCGCGCAAGAACCCCGAATTTGCCCGCTGGCTGGACACGAACGTCTCGCGCCACAAGAAGCCGGGCTACTCGATCGTGACGATCTCACTGAAGCCGATTGGCGGCATTCCGGGCGACGCGAGCGCCGACCAGATGGATCTCGTTGCCGACCTTGCGAAGCGATTCAGCTTTGACGAGATCCGCGTGAGCCACGAGCAGAACCTGGTGCTGGCCCATGTCCGGCAGCGCGACCTGCATGAACTCTGGACGCTGCTCGCTGCGGCCGGTCTCGGCACGGCGAACCACGGGCTCATCAGCGACATCATTGCCTGCCCGGGCCTCGACTATTGCGATCTCGCCAATGCGCGCTCCATCAGCATCGCGCAGGCAATCAGCAACCGCTTTGCAGACATCGACCGGCAACGTTCGATCGGCGAACTCAAGCTCAAGATCTCGGGCTGCATCAATGCCTGCGGCCATCATCATGTCGGCCATATCGGCATCCTTGGCGTCGACAAGAAGGGCGTCGAGTACTACCAGATCACGCTGGGTGGTTCCGGCGACGAGACAGCCTCGCTCGGCGAGATCCTCGGGCCCGCGTTCGGCGAGGCCGAAGTGCCCGACGCCATCGAGAAGCTGATCGATACCTATTTCGCGCTGCGCCAGGACGGCGAGCGCTTCCTCGACACCTATCGACGCGTCGGCGTCCAGCCCTTCCGGGAGAAGCTCTATGCCACTCATTAAGGACGGCGCATTCGCCGAGAACAGCTTTGTCCGCATTGCGGATGGCGAGAGCCTGCCCGATGGTCCGGTCGTGGTGAGCCTCAGCCGCTTCAGGGCCGAACGCGACGCGCTGATGCAGCGCAATGCGCCGCTGGGCGTGCGCCTTGCCTCAAGCGAGAGCCCCGACGCGATTGCCGCAGACATCCATCACTTCGCGCTTGTCGAACTCGAGTTTCCCAAGTTCAGGGACGGACGCGGCTACTCCTACGCGCGCCTGCTGCGCGAGCGCTTTGGCTACAAGGGCGAGATCCGCGCCGTCGGCGACGTGCTGCGCGACCAGTGGCTGTTCATGAGCCGCTGCGGCATCGACGCCTTCGAGGTGCGGCCGGGCACGCGCGTGGAAGACTTCCACGCAGCGCTCGCCGAACAGACGGTCTTCTACCAGCGCTCCAGCGACCGCCATGCGAGCATCTTCGAGCTGCGCCATCGCAAGCCGATGGGCGTCGCGGCGGAGTA
>CAZYFM010000026.1:0-28368 GCA_964646885.1 uncultured Flavobacteriaceae bacterium | reverse complement strand
ATGCGAGCATCTTCGAGCTGCGCCATCGCAAGCCGATGGGCGTCGCGGCGGAGTAACCCGAGGCCCGGTTTCGTCAGGGCTCGGGCTTCAGGTCGGAAAGCCTGTCGACCTTTCGCAGTTCCGGGAACATCCACGCCCACAGGGCCACGACACCCAGCGTGCCGACGCCGCCCACGATGACGGCCGGCACCGTGCCCCACCATGCAGCGGTGACACCCGATTCAAACTCGCCGAGCTCGTTCGAGGCGCCGATGAAAAGCATGTTCACGGCGCTCACGCGGCCCCGCATGTGGTCGGGCGTCGCGAGCTGCGTGAGGGAGTGCCTGACGTTGACGCTGACCATGTCGGAGGCGCCGAGCGTGATAAGTGCGGCGAGCGAGAGATAGAAGTTCTCCGACAGCCCGAACACGATCGTCGCCACGCCGAACACGGCCACGCAGGCAAACATCTTGATGCCGGCCCTTCCCTCGATGGGCCAGGCTGTCAGCCAGAACGACATGGCCGCCGCGCCAACCGCGGGCGCCGCCTTGAGGATCCCGAAGCCCATGGGTCCGACATGCAGGATCTCCTGCGCAAAGAACGGGAGCAGCGCGGTGGCGCCACCGAGCAGCACGGCAAAGAGGTCCAGCGAGATGGCGCCCAGCAGTTCGCGCCGACACCGTACATAGGCGATGCCCTCCACCACCCGCGCGTACAACGAGCCGCCGGACAAGGGCCCCGAACGGGGACGCTCGATGCGGATGGCGAAGATCACCGCCGACACGAGGGCGAACAGCACGAGGCTGACCGAGAACGCAAAGCCGGTGCCCAGCACCAGTGCCGCGCCGCCGAGCGCGGGGCCCGAAATGATGGCGACCTGCATGACGGAGGAACTGATCGAGATGGCGCGTGGAAGCACGTCGCTGCTGACGATCTGGGGCAGGAATGACTGCGAGGCGGGCGCCGAAAAGGCACGCGCGCTGCCGAACAGCACGAGGATGGCAAAGTAGGCGTTCGGATCGGTCACACCGCTCCACGTGACGAGCAGGAACAGGCCCGCGCAGAACGCCTCGACGGCGAAGCTCGCCGCGAGGATCAGCCGCCGCGAATACCTGTCCGCAACGTCGCCGGCATAAAGCGTGAGCGCGAACATGGGACCGAACTGCGCGAGGCCTACCAGCCCGAGCGACAATGGATCCCTTGTCAGTTCGTAGACGCGCCAGGCCACGGCAGCAGAGAGGATCTGCATCGCCACATTGGAGAAGAACCGGCTGGTGAGGAAGAGGTAGAGGTTACGCGTAAAAATCGGTCAGTTCCTGCGCGCTGCGAGCAAGGCCCGCACGGTTGCGGTGAGAAGAACGGCGATGGCCAGTACCAGAATGACGACCCATGACCCGAGGTCAAACGTCTTGCCTTCCTCGAGGTAGCGCGCGAGACCGAAGCCGAGGAAAGATACGACGACGAAAATCGAGCCCAGCTTGATCGTCTGGAAGAACTTCTCGAGCGGGGTCTTCTTTCTGTAGGTCATGCAAACCGGTTCACGACTCGGACTGTGGGCGCGACAGGAGTGCAAATACGAAACCTGCCACCAATCCGGCAAGTACCTGCGCACCGAGCCCCATGGTGCCGCGGGCCCCGAACACCCCGACGGTGCCCAACTGGCTCTTCATGATCGTGAACATCACGAATATCGCGACGGCGCCGGACACCGCGAAGACAATCGTGCGAAGGCCCGTGAAGCGCGATACAAGTCCCGAGGCCAGAAAAGCGATGAGCAAGGCTACCGCGGTCAGGGCGCCGTAAAGTGGCTGCATGCCGACGATGTCGTGGGTCATCCAGGAGACCCGATCCGACAGGGACAGACCCGCATCCGGGATGGCGCCTGCACTGGTTGCAGCATCGAGCCAGGCCTGCTGCACGAACCAGGAGTGCGCCAGCGTTCCCAGCACGACCATGACAGCCACGGCGGCAACATAGGCAGCGATCCGTCGGATCATCAGAATTCCTCCCCTTCTGGCCCTTTGCTTATGCCCCGAAATAGGATCAGATGTACATGGTCTTCACGCTTTCCGCCTTGATGGAGTTTACGATGACTGCCCGATCCCTGACCTGCGGTGTCGCCCTCATTGCCCTTCTGGCTGCCAGCGCCCGGGCAGACGTTCCGCCGGTGACCGATCGCCCCGCTCCACCGGCGCCCAAGCCCGCGCCTGTCGTCACTGCGGGCTACAAGGTCGTGGAAATCGCAAAGGGCCTCGACCACCCGTGGTCGCTCGCGTTCCTTCCCGATGGCGCGATCCTGGTCACGGAGCGCGAGGGCCGCCTGCGGATCATCCGCAATGGCCAACTGGATCCGAAGCCGATCGCAGGCGTGCCTCCCGTCCACACGGGCAGCCAGGCCGGGCTCTTCGACATCGTGCTGCATCCCAAGTTCGCCGAGAACCAGGTCGTCTACCTTACCTATGCGCATGGCAGCAATTCGGCCAACGCGACGCGCGTCGCGCGCGCCCGCTTTGACGGTGCCGCCCTGCTGGACCTGAAGGTGATCTTCGAAGCCAAGCCATCCAAGGACACCAACAACCACTATGGCGCCCGCATGGCCTTCCTTGATGACAAGAGCTTCGCGCTGACGATCGGCGACGGCTTCGAGTATCGCGAGCGCGCGCAGGACCGGACCTCGCATCTCGGAAAGATCGTGCGCCTGAACGACGACGGCTCGCTCCCGTCGGACAATCCGTTTGCCGGCGATGCCAAGGCCGCGCCCGGGCTGCTCTCGCTTGGACATCGCAACCAGCAGGGTCTTGCGTTCGATGCCGTCTCCGGGCGCCTCTATGAAACCGAGCATGGTCCGCGGGGTGGCGACGAGCTCAACATCATCGAACCGGGCAAGAACTATGGCTGGCCGCTGATCACGTATGGCATGGACTACTCCGGCGCCTATGTGTCGCCCTACACCCAGAAGCCCGGCCTCGAACAGCCGCTCGTTCAGTGGACGCCATCCATCGCGCCTTCCGGCACCACGGTCTACAGGGGCGACAAGTTCCCGGCCTGGGATGGCGACGTGTTCGTGGGGGCGCTGGCGTTCCAGCACCTTCGCCGCGTCGATCTGGATGACCGCGGGAATGTGCTGGGCGAGCAGCAATTGCTGACCGAACTGAAGGAGCGCATCCGTGACGTGCGCACCAGCCCCGATGGATATCTCTACGTGACCACGGATACGTCCGAGGGTCGCGTCCTCAAGCTTGAACCCTCCAATTAACGCGATCAGGCCGTCGCCGGCGCCCGTTGGCAGAACATGATCTACCTGATTGTCCTCGCCCTCGGCTTTGGCGCCGGCGTCCTCGTGACGCTCGGCCTCCTCAGGCAGCGCCAGTCCGATTCCGGCACTCCGGGGACAGGTTCCGCGGAACCTGCGCAGGCGCCGACGGCGGCATCCGTTCCGGCCGAGGACGAGCCACCTGAAACACTGGGTTCCAAGCTTTATCGGCTGAGCACGCCGCTCGAAGTATTCGGGGACAGCACGGCCCACCCAAGGCAGCTGATGGACAAGGCCGAGTTCCAGCAGGCATCCGACCTGCTGCGCAACGCCGATGTGCCGGTCGAGACCGTCACGCAATACGCGCTGGGCGCCAACTGGACGCTGGCATGCGCTGCTTTCGATGCACTCCGGCAGCGTCCCGACCGGGAGGAAGCCGCCCTCCAGGCCATGAACCAGCTTCCGCGCCTTCGACCGTGGCCGCTGCACTTTGCACTGGAGTACCTGCTCAGCCTTGAAAACCGGCTTCCGTCGGGAGCGGCTGTTGCAGGCGCCGAATCCTGGTGGAATGACAATCTCATCATTCCATCCCTGTTCAGGTCCTACTTCTCGAAGCTCGAGGCGCTCGGGGATCCACCGTCGTTCGGTTCGTGGCTCTCGATGTCGACCTCTTCCGATCCGCAGCAGATCGAACAGTTCCTCAAGTCGCTGTCGCATCCCTATGCGGACGGGCTGGTGACCGAGATGAGGGCGCAGCAGAACTCCCGGGTCGACAGGACCTTTCTTGAGTCCGTTGGGCGTTTCTGGGCACCGGGGCTCGAGGCGGACCCTGTCATCGAGCCTGCCGAATGGAAGGAGTTTCTCGACGCCGCCGAGCGGGCGATCCGGCACACGCCGCCGCGCTCTCTCATTATTCGGGGTGACGAGAAGGTTGGAAAGACCAGCTTCATCAGGCTGCTCGCACAGAGACTGTTCCAGAAGCACTGGAGCGTCTTTGAAGCGGGAGGACCTGAACTCCAGGCGGGACAGTCCTACATTGGCCAACTTGAAGAGCGCGTACGACGGGTTGCTCAGGAGGCTGTCGCGGCCAAGAAGATCATCTGGTACGTGCCGGACATCCTGCAGCTGGCCATTGGCGGCACGCACCAGTCCCAGCCTGCCAGCATCCTCGACCAGCTGCATGGCGCGCTGAGTTCGGGACGCCTCATCATCATCAGCGAGGCCACGCCGGCGCAGATCACGCAGCTCCTGCAGCTGAAGCCTCACCTGAAAGGGTTCTTCGAAGCCGTTCCGCTGACATCGCTCACCGAAAGCCGAACGCTTGAGCTCGCGACGACCTATGTCACCGAAATGGAGGCGCGTTCGTCGGTCCGGTTTGACCCCGAAGCGGCGCCACTCGCCCTCCAGCTCGCGCGACAGTACCTCGACGCGTCACAGCTGCCCGGCACGGTTCTCGACCTGCTCAAGCTCGCCCACCATCACTGCCGGTCCATGGGACTGAAAACCGTGACCCCGGGCGAGATCATGGCGTCCCTCTCGCAGGTCACGGGACTGCCGCGCGCCATCCTTGATGCGGAAGAAAAGGTGGAACTCGCGCAGGTGCGCAAGTTCTTCGACGAGCGCGTGATGGGGCAGCCCGAAGCGGTGCAACGCATCGTGGACAGGATTGCCATGCTGAAGGCCGGCCTGACCGACCCGGGCAAACCCATCGGCGTGTTCCTGTTTGCCGGCCCCACCGGCACCGGCAAGACGGAACTCGCAAAAACGCTTGCCCAGTTCCTGTTCAGCTCGGCGGATCGCATGATCCGGCTGGACATGAGCGAGTACAAGACCCACGACTCCCTTTCCAAGATCATTGGCGACAGCGGCCAGGGAAGCCCGCGCGGCGACTTCCTGATCAACCGCGTCCGAAAGCAGCCTTTCTCCGTCGTCCTGCTGGACGAGTTCGAGAAAGCCCATCCGAATGTCTGGGATCTTTTCCTGCAGGTGTTCGACGACGGGCGGCTGACCGATGCAAATGGCAACCATGCGGACTTCCGGCACTGCATCATCATCCTGACATCGAACCTGGGCGCGACGACGCATGAGAATTCGGGGCTCGGCTTCGGAGAGCGGAGCGATACGTTTTCCCCCGAGCAGGTGGAGCGCGCGATCGGCCAGGCCTTCAGGCCGGAGTTCGTGAACCGCCTCGACAAGGTCATCGTGTTCCGGCCGCTGAGCCGCGCGCTGATGCGCCAGATCCTCCAGAAGGAGCTGAAGAACGTCCTCGAGCGCCGGGGACTGCGCAACAGGGAGTGGGCTGTCGAGTGGGAAGACAGCGCCATCGAGTTTCTCCTCGACAAGGGCTTCACGGCGCAACTCGGCGCGCGCCCGCTGAAGCGCGCCATCGACGAGTACCTGCTCGCCCCTCTCGCCGCCACGATCGTCGAGCATCGTGTCCCCGAGGGCGACCAGTTCCTGTTCGTCCGCAGCGATGGCCGCGAGATCCAGGTGGAGTTTGTCGATCCCGATGCGGATCGCAGCACCGTGTCGGTGGACCCCGGCACGGGCCAGGTGCAGCTTGCCGCCATCATGCTGAACGCCTACGGCACGGATGCGGAGCGAGGCGTGCTGGGGCATGAGCAGCGCCTGATTGAACTGCAGCTTGCGTCGGATGAACTTCAGGGGCTGCAGCTGCGCCTCAGCCAGGAGATGGCGCAGGAGAACTTCTGGAAGCAGGCCGGCCGCTTCGAAACGCTGTCCCGCCTCGCGCTGATCGACCGGGTGAAGGCCGCCGCACGAACGGCCGACGCCCTGCGGGAACGGCTCGACAAAAGCCGTGACCGCAATGGCACCTATTCCGGCGACCTCATGTCCCGTCTTGCCCGGCAGCTGCATGCGCTCAAGGCCGGCGTGATGGATGTGCTTTCGGGCAGCCCGGTCGAGGTTGTCTTGCGCGTCGAACCCGCGCTCGACGCCAGCGGGGACACGACCGGCGTTCCCGACTGGTGCGCCCGCGTTACGGGCATGTACCGCGGCTGGGCTGCGCGGCGCGGCATGCATGCGGGCGACCTCGATGTCGATGGCGCGTCCTGTCTCGTGATCAGCGGCTTTGGAGCCCATCGCACGATGATGCAGGAGTGCGGCCTTCATGTCCTCGAAACGGGCGATGACGATTCAGCGAGCAGCCGCGTGGTGGCGCGCGTGCGCGTGGCCCCTACCCCTCCGGGCGAACTCAAGTCTGCAACGGCGCGGCGCGACGTGAAGAAGGCCATCGACGGCGCGGCGACGGTGTCCCACGTGGTGCGTCGTTACCGGGGCGGCGAAGCGGCGCTGGTCCGGGATGCACGCGGCGGATGGCGCAGCGGCAAGTTCGACCAGGTCCTGGCGGGAGATTTCGACCTCATCGGCGCCACGGCCGCCAAAGGATGATTTGACGCATCTTGCGCGCCCACGGGCTGCCCCAATGACAAATTGGTGAACGCGACCGAGGCCTTGTTTCGCTGCGATTGCGCTTGCGGTGTGCAGCCTGTCCTGATGCATTATGCCCCTTGGGGTCACATGCGCTTTTGGGGGGCGCCCGTGCTTAGAGTTTTCATCGCGAGTGGCGCGTGCCTGTTGCTTGGCGCCTGCACGTTCCTGCAGTCCAAGTCCGGCCTGGGACCGACGGACGTTCCGTTTTCGTGGGTGCAGTCGACGCCGGCCTCCGAGAAGGTGTGGCCCGATGCGGGGTGGTGGACCGAGTTCGGGAGCGCGGAGCTCACCAGCCTTGTTACCGAAGCGCAAGCCAGCAACCTCGACCTCGTGATCGCGCGGGCACGCGTTGAACAGGCTGATGCCCAGGCGCGCATCGCGGGCTCGTCTCTGCTGCCGACAATCTCGGTGCGCGGTGGCGCCAACGAGAACGGATCGCTGCAGACCGCAAGCTCAAAGACGCGACTGCTCTCGGGCAGCGTGAATGTCTCGTACGAAGTGGATTTCTGGGGGCGCAATGCTGCGAGTGCGCGCGCTGCCGACCAGTCCCTCCGGTCCAGCATCTATGACCAGGAAACGGTGGCACTGACCACCGTGGCGAGCGTGGCCTCGACCTATTTCGAGCTGCTTTCGCTGCGCGAACGCCTGCGCCTTGCGCGGCTCAATGCCGAGAACGCCGAGAAGATCCTTGCCCTGACCGAAAAGCAGTTTGCTGCCGGCACGATCAGCAAGCTGCCGATGATGCAGCAGCAGACGCTCGTGTCGTCGCAGCGTGCGCAACTGGCGAGCCTCGAACAGCAGGAACGCCAGACTTTCTCGGCGCTTGCGATCCTGCTTGGCAAGCCTCCGCAATCCTTCACCGTCGCGGGACAGAACCTTGAGGGCGTGAAGACGCCGACCGTCACGGTCGGGTTGCCGTCCGAGCTGCTGTCGCGGCGCCCCGACGTCAAGTCCGCCGAAGCGGACCTTGAGGCGGCGCAGGCCAACCTGGCTGCCGCCCGCGCGGCCTACCTGCCTTCCATTTCGCTGACGGGCGAGGCCGGTGTCACGAGCACGGCGCTGGCCGGACTGCTTGCCGGCAGCAACGCGGCCTATGCGATCGGCGCCACCCTGATCCAGAACATCTTCCGCGGCGGCGAACTGATCGCCGACAATGACCTGAAGTACGCCCGCCGCGAGGAGCTGCTGGCGTCCTACCGCAAGACCGCCCTCTCCGCCTTTGCAGACACCGACACGGCCCTGTCGTCCGTGCGCACGGTGTCGATGCAGGAGCAGGCGCAGGCCGAAGCGACGAAGGCGGCGCTGGAGTCGCTGCGGATTTCGGAACTGCAGTACAAGGCCGGGACGGTCGACTTCCTGACCGTGCTTTCCTCGCAGCAATCCGCCTACTCGGCCCAGGACCGCATGGCGCAGCTCCGGTCCGAGCGACTGCAGGCGGCCGTGGCGCTTTTCAAGTCCCTGGGCGGGGGCTGGAAGGACACGCCCTGACGGCCTTCCGCAGGCCCGCGCATCACTGCAACAAGTGCGTGTAAAAGTTCCGTGATCGGATTGGGTGCCGCCGTGCGTCCGGCACCAGAAAATCCCTGTTCTCCGGGCATTTTTCATGCCTGCCGCCATCAATATGACGCACCACAGGTTGCAACGCGGAACTTCTGTCCGGGACGCAGTTCGGGTTAACTGCCGGGCGGGGATGGGGTGTTGGGCGTCGTGGGTCGGCTGGGTTATTTCGTATTGTTTGTTGTCCTGCTCGCCGGGGGGTACCTGGCGTGGCGGTTCATGGCGCCGCCGGCAGACGCGCAGGCGTCCTACACACTGGCCAAGGTCGAGCGCGGGGACATCGTGCAGCTGGCCCAGGCCAACGGCACCATCAATCCCGTCAGCGTCATCAATGTCGGCACCCAGATTTCGGGTGTCGTGAAGACCATCAACGCCGACTTCAACCAGATCGTCGAGCAGGGACAGGTGCTTGCCGAACTCGACACGCGCGTGCTGGAAGCCGCTCTCGCGCAGAGCCGGGCGCAGCTGCGCAAGGCCCGCGCGGCGTCCGTTCTCGCGAAGGTCACCTATGAGCGGCGCAAGGCGCTGGTCGAGGAAGGCGCCGCCTCCAAGGCGGATGTCGATGCGGCGGCGCAGCAGGTCGAAGCCACCGCCGGCGACGAAGCCATCGCCGAAGCCTCGGTGAAGCGGGACGAAACCAACCTGGGCTTTGCGGTGATCACGGCGCCGGTCGCGGGCGTCATCCTGTCGAGGGATGTCGACGTCGGGCAGACCGTTGCGGCCAGCTTCCAGACGCCGACGCTGTTCAAGATCGCGCCAAGCCTGAAGAACATGCAGATCGACACGAACCTGTCCGAGTCGGATGCCGGCAGCATCGTTGAGGGACAGAAGGCAGCCTTCACGGTCGATGCCTTTCCCGGCCGCACGTTCGAAGGCAAGGTCCGGCAGATCAGGCTGAGCCCGACCACAATCCAGAACGTGGTCACCTACAATGTCGTGGTGGATGTCGACAATGCCGACCTGAAACTGCTTCCCGGCATGACGGCGTTCGTGCGGATCAATGTCGGCGAAGTGAAGAACGTGCTGAAGGTTCCCAATTCGGCCCTGCGCTGGCGCCCGAAGGATCCTGCCGCCGGCGGCAAGCGTGCAGACGCCAAGGACAAGGCGGCTGGCGCCTCGATGAAGCCGGGCGAAGAACAGCAGCGCGTCCATGTCATGCGCGGCGGAAAGCCCACGAAGGTCCCGGTCGTGACGGGCCTGACCGATGGCCGCTTCACCGAAGTCAGCGGCGAAGGCCTCAAGGAAGGCGACGAAGTCGTCACGGGCGACGGCCAGGCCGGCCAGCGGAATGGCGGCCAGCAGCGCAATGGCGGCGGACCTCCGCGCTAGCAATGAGCCAGCCCATCATCCAGGTTGATCGCGTGGACAAGTCGTATGGGGCCATGGCCCCCGTGCTGCGACAGGTGTCGATGACGGTGATGCCGGGCGAGTTCCTCGCGATCATGGGGCCGTCGGGTTCGGGCAAGTCCACGTTCATGAACATCCTGGGCTGCCTCGACCGTGCCGATCGGGGACGGTATCTGCTGGTCGGCGAAGACACGACCGACCTCACGCCTGACCGTGCCGCCGACCTGCGCAACCGCATGCTCGGCTTTGTGTTCCAGGGCTTCAACCTGCTGCAGCGCCGCTCGGCGCTCGACAATGTCGCCCTGCCGATGATCTGCGCCGGCCTGCCCCGCAGCCACTGGGAACCACGCGCGCGCGAACTGCTGGACCAGGTCGGGCTGTCGTCGAAGTATCACTCGCGACCGAACCAGCTCTCGGGCGGGCAGCAGCGCGTGGCGATCGCGCGCTCGCTTGCGATGGAGCCGCCTGTCATCCTGGCCGACGAACCGACCGGCAACCTCGACAGCGTGTCCTCGACCGAAATCATGAGGATCATCCGCTCGCTCAACGCGGACCGGGGCATCACCACGGTCCTCGTCACGCATGAGCCCGACATCGCTGCGCAGGCCAAGCGCCTGGTGAAGTTCAGGGATGGCCGCATCGTCTATGACGGTCCCGTCACTGATGCGGGGATGTCGGCATGAGCATGAAGAACAGCGCCATCCTGGGGGAAGCCCTGATCTCGATGCGGGCCACGGGGCTGCGCACCTTCCTGACCATGCTCGGCATCATCATCGGCGTGGGATCGGTGGTGCTGATGCTGGCGATCGGGCGCGGCGTCGAAATCAGCGTGCGCGAGTCCATCGCCTCGCAGGGCTCGAACCTCTACATCATCCTTCCCGGCGCCACCACGTCGTCCGGCAGCCGCAGCGGGGCCGGCGGCGCCTCCACGCTGACGGTTGGAGACGCCGAGGAACTCGGCAAGCTGCCGGGCGTTGCCGCCGTCGCGCCCAATGTCGGCGGCACGGCGCAGGTCGTCTATGAAGGCGAGAACTGGAGCACGTCGGTCACCGGCACGACGCCCGGCTTTTTCCAGATTCGCGGCTGGGGCGCCACGTCGGGCGAGATCTTCGAGGAAAGCGCCGTCAGGGCCGCCGCTCCTGTCGCCGTCATCGGCACGACGGTTGCGGAGAACCTCTTTGGTCCGGACGAAGACCCTGTCGGTCGTACCATCCGGATCCGCAACATTCCCTTCCAGGTCATCGGCATCCTGGAAAAGAAGGGGCAAAGCCTCCAGGGACAGGACCAGGACGACACGATCATCGTGCCGCTGACCACCGCGCAGCGGCGGCTGTTCGGCTCGCCCTTCCCCGGCGCGGTCCGGATCATCTTTGTGCAGGCCGAGACCGAAGAGGTCATGAAGAGCCTCGAGGAAGAGATGCGGCAAACCCTGCGCCTCCGGCACCGGCTGACCGAGACGCAGGAAGATGACTTCACCATCCGCGACCTGACCGCGATCGGACAGACGATCGAGCAGTCGACACAGGCGATTTCGCTGCTGCTCGGCTCGATCGCCGCCATCAGCCTCGTGGTCGGCGGCATCGGCATCATGAACATCATGCTGGTCTCGGTGACCGAGCGCACCCGCGAGATCGGCGTGCGCAAGGCGATCGGTGCGCGCGAGCGGGACATCCTGCTGCAGTTCCTGATCGAGTCCGTCATCCTGTCGCTTGGCGGGGGACTGATCGGGCTGATGCTGGGTACGGGCCTGTCCATGCTGATCGGATCGCTGCTCGGCCTGCCGACGGAGGTGAGCCTGTTCTCGGTCACGCTGTCGTTCGTCGTTGCTGCGGGGATCGGTGTGTTCTTCGGATATTATCCGGCGCGGCAGGCCGCGCGGCTCCAGCCGATCGAGGCCCTCAGGTACCAGTGAGGGAGCTACTCGCCGTCGAGGGGCGGCTGGCCGAGATAGACCGCATCGCGATCGAATGAGGTCAGCGCCAGATAGAGCGCGGACATCAGCCTGGCGTTCGAGCGGGTCAGCGACCGGCCCTTTTCTCCCTTGCGGCCCAGTTCGGAAATCGTCGTCAGGCCGGACGACAGGTCATGACGCCAGAGTTCCTTCCTGAAGAACGAGGCGCCCTGGTTGAGACCGCGCGTCAGTTCATCCGCCGTCTGCTTCGTGATGGCACCCAGCTCGAAGAGCTGCGCAACCTCCGTCAGGAGCGTCGCATCCGACATCGATGCCGGATCGTAGGGCGTTCCGTTCGCCGCACTTTCGACGGCGAGGCACTCATATCCGCCGCCGCCCCTGACTTCACGCAGGAACAGCCCGCCAATGCCGCGATCACGGTGATAGCGCGATGGCAACTGCTTCCATCCCTGGGACGACAGGATCGACGATGTCATGAGGTCGGCGAAGTCATTCTGGATACGCGTGTCGCCCTTGAAGTGCGACAGCTTCAGGTCTGGCGGATCGCTGATCTTCACCTGGAGCGGTGACGGCTTGGGCGGCGCCTTGGGCTCGGGCGGCGGTGCAGGCTTGGCGGCGGGCGCCGGCGCACCGGGTTGCGGCTTGGCTTCCGGCTTGGCACCGGACTTCGCTGGCGGGGAAGCTGCAGGCTTCGCAGCGGGCGCGCCTGCCTTGCCGTCGCCGGTCTCCCTGCGTGTCAGATAGAAACGGTAGGCCAACAGGGCCAGCACGACGACCGTGAGCAACCCGATGATCAACGGGATGTTGCTCACGACGCAACTCGAAGCGCCTCCGTCGCAGGTACTCACGTGCTTCTGGTCCCACCCACCGATGCGGTTCGAAATGAGCCCCAGTCTCTCGCGCGTGGCAAGGTATTGATTGTCACCACCGCATCGGATCACGTGAATTTAACACACGCAAAAGGGGAATCCGCGTTGCGAATTCCCCTCCTGCAGTAAATTCGGACCCTGGCGTCGAAACGGAAGGTCAGACGGTAATGATGCGCTCCCGGAGCGCCTTGGTCACGGCCTGGACCCTCGAGTTCACGCCCAGCTTGGTCTTGGCGCTGTCGACGTGGAAACGGACGGTTCGCGGGCTGATGCCGAGAAGCTGGCTGATCTGTTCGTCCTCGTGGCCCGACGCAATATAGGTCAGGCACTGGGTCTCGCGGGCGGACAATGCCGGCGCCTGCACGGGCACCGTCTGGTTCTTGAGCGCATCCACGCGCGCGACGGCTGCATGCGAAGCGACCTGCAGCGCGGAACGGGCCAGGGGCGATGCATCGGGAGACTGGCCGCCAAACACCATTCCCCCCATCAGTTCATTCGCGCGATGCACGGGAACGATCAGTCCGTCGCCCTCGTGCATGATGCCAGGCAGGTAGTCCACCCAGTTGATGTCGGAGAAGTCCTTGTGGCTGCGAAGTTCGGAAACCGTGAAGGGAGCAATTGCAGTCGCAGCGTACCGGACGAAGGGATGGGTCATGTGGGACAGGGCCCGGTCGTAATCGACCAGGATCTGCTTGCGCCAATCCGAGTAAACGATCGCGTCCGGCAGCGGGCGGCCGGGGACAGGAACTTCCGCAGCCATGAGATAGGTGTAGCCGAAACGGCCGCCGAGTTCCTTGAGCAGCGACCAGACGGTGGATGCTGACGGCGCTGTCAGGGTGCGGGAGAGGGTCTCGCTGAGGCTGGCATAATGTTCTGTCATGCTGACTTTTCGCACTTGAAAGAGGTTACCAGGGGGATGCGTCTGGGGATCAGCCCCAACCGGAATTCAACTGTCGCAACGATTTGAAGCACTTAACGGCCGATACTCCATCAACTTCCGAATTTATCAACAACTGCCCACACCGTGCCCGGCAGTGGCCATGCCTCCCAGAAGTTGCAGGCCGAACACCGAGTCGGTTGGTCAGGTCAGACTGAACCGCCCTGACAATCGAGGCAATCGACCTACTTTGCGGTTTGCATCCAAACGGACGTTTGACGCAAGGAGTTGTGTGATTTTTGCTTAAGCCTTTGATTGTACTCGCGAGTAGGCGCGCAGTCCTCGCGTGGCTGCAGTCACGCGCATGGTTATCCGACCCGCACCACTGCGCTGGCCGGCACGTTCGAGTTCACCGTGTTTGATGCAGCGTGACCAGGTTGACCGAAGGCCGGCACATGCGTTGACCGACGACCCGCTCCGCCATGCGACCATCGTCATTGCGTTGCAGCATGACTCCGCCCGTCGCCGATCTGCAATCGCGGCATCGTCAAATCGTCCTTACCCGGATCAATTCGCATTGAAACAACACGTAACAGAAGCGAGAGATGCACGGCGCACATCGTGCGGTTCGATTAATTCATGCATTCAGCATGCGGAAAAAAATCTTGGAGGCCCTATAGGACAAAATGCAAATCAGGATTACGCTGTACACAGATCAAGTGTGCGTGATTCTCCGTAGGAATAAATGGAGCGCCGCGTGATCATCGCCTGTAGGGAGGGCGGCATGCGCAAGGGGCTTTGGCGGGCAACCGGTGCCAGCGGATCAAAATCCGGTTCACTGATCCTCATTTTTTGCAACGACAGGACATGCTGACGACGCAGCAAAAATAGCTGCGGCGCCATTTCCTAGCGCCAGCGACGGTCGATCCGGGTTTGGCGCATTACTTGCGGAGCACGGATCAGGATGAACCAGAAACCAAGACATCGAACCAATAAGGCACGGCTGGGAACCCTGCTGCTCGCAGGAGCATCCACGCTTCCCCTCGCGTCAACCGCGCAGGCCGAGCCGATCCAGCCATTCTGGGTCATTCCGACGGTCCTTTCAGATGCCGGCATACGCCCGCTTCCGCCTTCGGATGCAGCCATCACACCTTATCGCCCGAGCCAGCCGCCGCTGGTTGACCTCAACATTTACGCTCCGCCGCGCAGCGAAACGCTGTGGCCCCAGCTCACGTCGTTTACCAGCCCGGGTCCCGACAGCCTTTCGGCACCGATCAGCGCGACGCTCGTCGAGCGCACGATTGAACTCCAGCCCGCCGTGACCGCCCGCGTGAACCGCATATCGCGCGGGCTTGGCTTTTCCGGAGGCGCCGTGCCGGTCAAGGCTTTCAGCCTCGACAGCCAGGCCTTCGCCGGTCGCATCAGCTTCAGTTCGGATGTCATTGATGACGGCGCCTTCCTGGACCAGCGCGACTTCCGCGACCCGCAACTGCGCGAGACGCCCCGTGAGATGCGCTCGCGCGATGTCACGCGCCGGCATCGCCTGGGCGCGCGCCTGATTGACTCCGGAAACCTCAAGCTCATGGTTGACGGAGAGTTCGGACAGGTCTCGGAGAGCTTCGCCGACAACTTTACCGCCTTCCGGACCGGCGACATGGTCCTGCCGGGAAGCTGGTCGAACCTGAGCTCGCGCATCGAGTTTGGTCCGGCGAACGTGACGGTCGGCTTCCAGGACTACGAGACACGGAATGAAGCCCGGAAGCGGGAGCAGGTCACTCTCGGCTTCAACAAGTCCGAACTCCAGATCTACCGGCGGCAGGGATCGGAGTTCAACCTGATCAATGGCGGCCAGTGGCTCAAGAAGACCTCGTTCTCGGGCATCAGCGCCGACCTGATCGTCGCCGACATCCTTCCGGACAGCGTCGCGGACACAATCGATCCCGTTCGCCACCTGCTGCCGACATCGATCAGCGGTGGCTTCGAGCGTGGTGACGTCGTGCGCTCGGAATTCACCATCGGGCCACGCGACAAGGTCTCGACCGCAAACGTGGCGATGGCCTGGCAAAGCCGCTTCGGCGAGACGACCGCCAGCTTCTGGGAGCGTCGCATTTCGACGGACCTCATTACGCCGGGCGTCGAGGATGGACGAAAGCTCGCCAGCTCCACGGATCGCTACATCGACGTTTCACACAACATCCGGCACGGCAACTGGAAGTTTGGTGCAGGCCTGTCGCTGATCCAGACCAATGATGACGTCCTGGGCGTGAGTGACTCGGGCAGCGAATATGCACCGCATGTCTCGGTAGGCTATGCGCCGGAACGGGGTCCCAAGGTCGAGCTGCGCTTTGGCGCCGCTGACGCGCAGTCCCAGATTGTCGATGACAACCTTGCGGCCCGGGCGAAGACGCGGCAGTTGCAGCTCAGCGTGGACGTTTCCGATTATGTCCGCGAGAGCCTTAACCGCCCCGAAGCCAGCCTGAAGCTGGAGTACCGGTACGACTTCAGCAATTCCGGCTCGGCTGACCCGAACGGCCTGAAGGAACGGGATGGCGGCCACGCCCTGCTGGTCACGTTCTCGACACCGCTCAACTAGGCGTCGCAGCCAGGGCGGCTGACCGGCCTTGCCCTTGACGGGGCAGAGCCGGCTGGCCACATGATGGGACATGGACAGTCCCCAGTTCCCCGCGTCGCCTGCCCCTGTTGCCCCGGCTACGCCGCGCACGGGTGCTGCGGCCCCCGATGACCGCTCGGCGTTCCCGCTGCGTCATGTGCCTTACGGGAAGGAACCTCGGCAGAAGCTCGACATCTACCTGCCGCGCAACAATCGCGTCAGGTCGACGATCGTGTTCTTCTATGGGGGCGGATGGGTCAGCGGCGCGCGCTGGTACTATCGTCTTCTCGGTCGCGCGCTGGCGGCACGCGGACATCTTGTGATCGTCCCGGACTACCGCCTCTTTCCCGAAGTGCGCTTTCCGGTCTTCAACGAGGATGCCGCGCTCGCGGTCAAGTGGACCAGCGACAACCTGCTGAGGCTTGGCGGGCACCCTTCCCGTCTCTTCCTGATGGGACATTCGGCGGGTGCCCATATCAGCGTCACGCTGGCGCTCGATGCGCAATACCTCGGCGCCCACGGGCTCACGCCCCAACAGATCAGCGGTGTCGTCGGCCTCGCCGGCCCCTACACGCTGGACCCGCTCAAATGGCAGGGAATCAGGGACATCTTCGCGCCGTCTGCCAACCTCCCCGCGGCGGCAAGGCCCATCAAGCTGGTGCGTCGCGACGCGCCTTCCATGCTGCTGTTGCATGGCGAACGGGACCGGGTTGCAGGAGCACATGCCAGCGTCAGGCTTGCGGAAGCGCTCACGGAGGTCGGCACGAACGCGCGTGCCATCCTCTATCCGCGCCTCGGACACTTTGAAATCCTTGCGAGCCTCTTTCCCGGCTGGCGATGGAGATCGCCCGTGCTCAAGGACATCGAGACCTTCCTGGCCTCACGCTCCGACCACTGACCGGATCAGGACGCCTTCTGGGCCCAGTCCGTCTTGAGGTATCGCTGGATCTCCGCCTCAAGCTCCGTGAAGAGCGTTTCAAGCCGGTCGGCCTGGTCCCTGATGCCACCCAGGTCGCCGCCTCGCGAGCGGACCTCAAGCGCCATGTCCTGGACGATTCCCGCGACATA
Source organism: uncultured Flavobacteriaceae bacterium (assembly GCA_964646885.1). Taxonomy (GTDB): domain Bacteria; phylum Pseudomonadota; class Alphaproteobacteria; order Micropepsales; family Micropepsaceae; genus SZUA-430. Next base: position 11,442 of record CAZYFM010000026.1, on the reverse strand, counting down.
GGACAGGCGTGTTGCGCCCACCTGGCTACAGGCCTGGCGCAGTGCGCCTGACGCCCCCGCGATGTCCTCGACGTTTCCTCCGCCGGACACGGCCTGCCGGATGAGATCCAGTTGGCGGCGGGTTTCCCGAACAAACATGCGAATGTAGCTCTCAAATCGCCCCTTCATCATGTTCCTGACAGCGCGCAGCGCCGCCGGGTTGAGCGTGGCCTCGTCCATCGGCACCCACGATTCCGCGGACGATTCAGCGTGCAGATGAGACGGCAGCCACTTCCTCAGCTTTGCGGCCATCACCCGCTGGTCGATGGGCTTCTCGATGTAATCATCCATCCCTGCATCAAGGCACTTCTCGCGATCGCCTTTCAGCGCGTTGGCGGTGAAGGCGATGACGGGTGTACGGCTCATCGCGCCCGAGCGCATCATGTCGCGCAGCTTGCCTGCAGCTTCCAGGCCGTCCATTTCCGGCATCTGGACATCCATCAACACCAGGTCGAACGCCGTTCGCGTGCAGAGGTCCACGGCCACCTTTCCGTTCCTGGCGACTGTGACGCTGCACCCCATCATCTCGAGAAGTGCCGTGGCGACTTCGCAATTGACCTCGCAGTCTTCGGCGACGAGCACGGAGGGATTGGCGAAGAGCCTTCGTCCCTGTGCTTCCGGTGCCGGAGAGGCGACCGCGTCGACCGGATCCGCCGAGGTGGTGTCCGCCACATCGGGTCCGGCCGGCAACTGGCAGACTTCGGAGAGCAACACCCGCTTCAGGGCCCTCAGGTCGATCGGCTTTGCAAGGTGGGTGTTCATGCCGGCCTTCAGGCACCTGTCCCGATCCTTGGGTCCCACGTGACCCGAGAGCGCGATGACCGGCATTGCGGGCCAGTCAAACTCGCGCTCCATGTTCCGGATCTGCCGCGTGGCCTGAAAGCCGTCCATGACCGGCATGTGACAGTCCATGATGATGGCGTCGTAGCCGCCCGAGGCCCGCAGTTCCACCGCCCCCAGCCCGTCTTCCGCGACCCCGACCGTGCAGCCTTCCTGCTCGAGGAAGGACCGAAGCATCGCGCGATGGCTCTCCACGTCTTCTGCGATGATGACGGCAAGGCCGCGCAGGCCCTCCTCCCATCGGCGCACGGGGCGCACCGGCACGTGCGCCGGCCCGGATGCCGCAACGACCGGATCCCGGCTGACCATCGCGGACTGCATGACCTGAACCAGCCTGCCCGACGCAGCGATGCGCGAAACACCCGCACGTACTGCCGGAAGGTTCCTGGCTCCCTCGTCGTACAACTCGCCGTCGCCCGTCCACAGCACAACCGGCATGGCGCGCTCTTCAGCCTCGCGCAGCAGTTCGGCTGCGTCCCCTTCGTCGCAAAGCCCCTTGTCCAGCAGGATGACATCGTAAGGTGTATTGCGGGCGGTGGCGTGCACCAGTTGCTCCAGCGCCGTTGCCGCGTCGGGTACCCAGTCACAGCTGCCGTCAGCCGCGGCGACCATGGACTGGGCGGCTCGCGCGCAGATTTCCTGATCGTCGACCACCAGCACCCTCGCTGCGCCACCCAAGGGGTTTCGCAACTTGCCGGACCCGCGCGATGCGCTGCCTTCGGCGTCGGTCTTCAGCTTCACGTCGAACCAGAAGGTGGAGCCCGACCCGAGGCGGCTCTCGAATCCGATCCGCCCGCCCATCAGCCCCACGAGCTGGTTGCATATGGCAAGCCCGAGCCCCGATCCACCGAACCTGCGCGTGGTCGATGCGTCGGCCTGAGAGAATTTTGCGAACAGCTTGCCCTGCGCTTCCGGCGCGATTCCCACGCCACTGTCCTGGACAGTGAACCGGACGGATTCCTTGCCCGCCGCTGCGCGTTCGACGGTCACGCAGACAACGCCCTCGGATGTGAACTTCACGCCGTTGCTGACGAGGTTCAGGATCACCTGCCTCAGCCTGTGTGCGTCGCCCGATACCTCATCTGGCACATCGGGCGCTATGTTCAACACGAGGTCCAGCCGCTTCTCGCGCGCCTTGGGGGCCTGCATCTCCATGAGCTCGGCGAGCAGGCCGTGCAGGCTGAACGGCGCCTGCTCGACCGTAACCTTGCCCGCCTCGATGCGCGAGAAGTCCAGGATGTCGTTGATGAGACCCAGGAGCATCCCCGCCGAATCCAGGATGATGCGGGCATAGCGCGCCTGCCTGTCGGGCAGCTTGGCCGTGTTGAGCATCTGCGCCATGCCCATGATGGCGTTCAGCGGCGTCCTGATTTCGTGGCTCATGGTCGCAAGGAAGTCCGACTTGAGCTTCGTGGCCTTCTCGGCCTCATCCCTTGCGGCGATCAGTTCGGCCTGCTGCTTGTCGACGCGGATCTTGGCTGAACAAATCACTTCGAACAGCCGGTTCAGTTGCTCGCCCAGAGCTCCCACCGCATTGGCGCCGAGCGGCGGCACGCGTGTCGCGGTATCGCCCTTGGAGAAGCTCCTCATTGCCTTCTGCACCAGCGTCAACGGGCGGAATACCGTGCGATGCAATGCCATCAAGACGATGGTGAGCGTGACCAGAAGGCCCAGCAGCATGATCCCGGCAGGCTGGCTCATGCCGCGGAGCGCCTCGGCATGCACCGGGCGCACGTCCATCTCGAGAAGGATCAGGCCGGTATTTACGTCCCCTCCCGCACCGCGAATGACCACGGGCAGTGAGATACGGTAACTGTCTTCGAGGAAGGCCTGGCGGGAGGTCCGGCTTTGATCGCTCCCCTGGCCGCGCGGAACGCCACTCAGCAGCCTTCCACCGCTGGTGCCGATCATGCTGTTTTCGGTCGAAGCGATGACCTTTTCCGAATCATTGTCCACCAGGTGGATCGACTTCACGCCCACCTCAGCCCCCAGAGCATGAACCATGCGCACGAGTTCGGGAGATTCTCCCAGGATCGACGCTGCCGCGTCCAGTGAGTGCGTGATCGCTTCCGACTTCTTTCTCACGGTTTCCCGTGCCTGCTCGCTGTAATGCGAGTACATCGCGAACAAAGCGGCTGAACTGGTGACGCAGCCCACGAGGGTCGTCAGCATCGCCATGCGCAGCGAAATGCTTCCCTTCAAACCCGGCACGGTCTAGCGCTCCAGGCCGATGCTGGTGCGGGTTGCGAGAAAGTCCTGCGCCGCGGCCGCCTTCAGCTCTGCCGGGTCGCTCCATCCCGGAACGTCCAGAAGGGCTTCCAGGGACGCCACCAGCGGACCGGCCGGGGCCAGCATTGCTGCCTGCTGTTCGGCCGGGATCAGGCGAACGCCTTCCAGCGCGCCCTTGAACTCATCAACGGAAATCCCCTCGCGCCTGGCCATGATCTCCATCGCCTCGCGGGGGGACTTGCGGAGGAACTCGAAGGACCGGCTCCACACGCGTGTCATCTTGCCCTGAAGGTCCGGGATCCGCTGCAGGTGCTCTGTTCTCGTCGCAATCACATCGAATATCTGCCCGGGCGTTTCCCTTGTCGTGAAGATGGTTTTCGTGCCGGCGACCTTGTGCGTCTCGATCACGTAGGGAACGTAGGTAACGATTGCGTCCACATCCCCGCGCTGCAGCATGCGTGAGGCTCCCATCACGCTGGTTTCCACCAGACGGACATCGCGCAGCGAGAGGCCGTGCAAGTTCAATGCGCGGTCAAGCACAAAGCGGCCGAACATCTGCTCCACCCCGACCGTCTTGCCTTTCAGGGACTTCACATCCGGGACCCTGTGCTTCATGGAGACGATCACGTCCCCGCCATCGGAATAGTCGGCGGCGAGCAGGATCTTCGGCATTTCACCACGATCCCGATAGATCTGAACGATGTCCACCAGCGTCGCGGCAATTGCGTCGACCTGGCCGCGTTCGAAGCTGCGCCGTGCATCGTCGAGCGTGCTGAACTGGATCAGGTCGACGTCCAGTCCCTCCTGCTCGAAGAAATTCTGCACCTCCGCCACATAGAGCAGTTCGTATCCGGGCCACAGGTTGATGGCGAGCCGCAGCTTCGACTTCTGGCGCTGGTCGTCCGGTTGCCAAACCGCAAGAATTCCCAGCAGCACGATGGCTGCGGCTGCCATGACGGCAAATGCCGGCCATACGTTGTTGTTCTTCATCCTGTCCCCGCCATGCGGCTAGCGCAGGTCGTTCGGACACGACCTGCCTCCACCCTGTCACTTTAACCAGTGCGGGTTAGTTGCAGGTTTTGGAGTGCGCGGGTGCGCAAGGATTGCTGAACACGAGGGAGATCCGCTGCCGGCCTGGTTACGATCCGGTTTACGCCAGCGGGGCCGGCACCTGCGGCGCGCTACCTGAGCTCGACGCGGGCTGTGCGGCCAAAGGCGGCCGCGACGGAGTCGAGACGCTTGGTCATGGCTTCAGCCACCAGGGCCTGGTGCGGCTTCGGGATCGAGAGGATGATCGATGTCGGCGTCAGGCGAATGGAAGTTTCCTGCAGGACCGCCGGCGCGGGTCCGGCCAGTACGAGGGCGGCGCGCAGGGCGTATCCAAGGCGCCTGGCCAGCTGTGCGGCGTCCTCGCCGATGAAACGCATGGCGCGCTTCTCGAGCTTCTCGTCCTCGCCGCCATACCGGTAAAACAGGGACAGGGCCAGCAGGTTTCGCCGGTGATGGTCGATGCCGATGAAGGGGGCGTTGAGCACTTCGGCATAGATCAGCTCGGCGCGGTGGTCCGGGTGGCCGCGCCAGCCTGTGTCTGCAAGCTGGCAGGCAGCCCGTCGCAGGCGCTCGAACCCCTTGTCGACCCCGGCAAACAGGGGCGCCGTCCATTTCTCCAGCACGCCGCCCAGCGCGGTGTCGCGCCCCAGCCGGCGGGCCATGTCCTCGCAGGCAGCCAGCAGCGGATCGCGCGCGCGTTCTTCGGCGGAGAGACGCGAAAAGAGAATGCCCTCGCGCACGCCGAAGGCGGAGATCACGACGCGATCAAGCTTGCCCACTTTCAGCAGCCGCTCCATGACCACGGCACCATAGGGAATCGTCTCTGCACGCTTGCGCGTGACGCCGGCCGACGTTTCAAGCGACTTGCGGGACAGGCCCGCGATGAAGTTCGAGAAGTCGATCGCGCGGTCGCGCATGATCTCGTAGTGATGCAGCACGCGTACCGGATGCTGGACATTTTCCAGGTGCATGCGCGCAATGTTTCGCCACACGCCGCCGACGGCGTAGAGCGCCTTGCCCTTCAGCCGATCAATGCCCGGCAGCTTTTCCAGCTCGGCGTCCACGATGGCGCGCGCGCGCTCGGGGCGGCCGTCCGACATGTCCATGAGCCGCAGGGGTCCGAAGGGCAGCGTCAGGCCGCCCGATTGCTGCCCCTGGGACACGAAAGCCAGTTCCAGGCTGCCGCCGCCAAGGTCGCCCACGACACCGTCGGCGTCCGGAATGGCCGCAAGTACGCCCTCAGCCGCGAAGCGGGCTTCGTCCTCACCGCTGAGAATGCGGATGGGCGTGCCGATCGCTTCACGGGCGCGGGCGACGAACTCCGCACCATTGCCGGCGTCGCGGACGGCGGCGGTTGCAAAGGTCTCAAGCCGCTGGACCCGTACCGAACGCGCGACTTCCCGAAAGCGTCCCAGTGCCGCGATGGCCGCTTCGCTGCCCTGCTCGTCGAGCACGCCCGTGCGCACCATGTTGCGGCCGATGGCGCACAGCGACTTTTCGTTGAACAGGGCCAGCGGACTGCGCACAAGCCGGTCGTAGATTACCAGGCGGACAGAGTTCGAGCCGATGTCGACGACACCGATCGGCCCTTCTCCCGTGGCGATCCCGTTTCGCCGGGAGTTTTCCTGGCTGACGCTACCTGCCAAGGTTCACTGCCCCTTCGTGCGTGAACGGCTTCCGGACTTTGCGGGCTGCTTGCCGGTCGGCGCCTTGCTGCCCTGACCCGACAGGCTGGGATTGGTCATGAAGTATTCGTGGGCGCTGAACGCATCCTTCGCATCGTAGCCCGGCGCGCGGAAATACGATCCGTCCGATTGCAGGATCCAGCTCTGCGCGACGTCGCGCAGGTTCGCATCCATGATCTGGCCCATGACCTGCTCGTGCACCGTTGAGTTCTCCACCGGGACAAGGACTTCCACGCGGCGATCCAGGTTGCGTGGCATCCAGTCGGCGGAGGAGATGTACACTTTGGCGTTCGGATGAGGCAACCCGTTACCGTTGCCAAAACACACCACGCGGGCATGCTCGAGGAAGCGGCCCACGATGCTCTTCACCCTGATATTCTCGGAAAGGCCAGGAACGCCGGGACGCAGGCAGCAAATGCCGCGCACCACGAGGTCGATCTTAACTCCCGCCTGGCTCGCCCGGTAGAGCTCGTCGATCACGGCAGCGTCGACGAGTGCATTGAGCTTTGCCCAGATCTGCGCGGGGCGGCCTGCCCTTGCATGCGCGATCTCCTGCTCGATGTGGTCGAGCAGGGTCTGGCGCAGGTTGACGGGTGACACCGCGAGCTTTTCGAGGTGCTGTGGCTTTGCGTATCCGGTGATGAAGTTGAAGACCTTGCCGGCGTCGCGGCCCATGGCCGGGTCTGCCGTGAACAGCGACAGGTCGGTATAGATCCGCGCCGTTGCCGCGTGATAGTTGCCGGTGCCGAAATGCGTGTAGGTCCGCATCGCGTTGCCTTCGCGACGCACCACGAGCGACAGCTTTGCGTGTGTCTTCAGTTCGATGAAGCCATAGACCACCTGCACGCCCGCGCGCTGGAGGTCGATGGCCCACTTGATGTTGGCGGCCTCGTCAAACCGGGCCTTGAGCTCCACGACCGCCGTCACCGACTTGCCGGCCTCCGCGGCCTCGATCAGTGCCTGCACGACGGGGGAGTCGTTGCCCGTGCGGTACAGCGTCTGCTTGATGGCCACGACGTCCGGGTCGGCGGCCGCCTGGCGGAGGAACTGCACGACCACGTCGAACGCCTCGAACGGGTGATGAACAATGAAGTCCTTTGCGCGGATCGCTGCAAAGCAGTCACCGTTGTATTCGCGAATTCGTTCCGGATAGCGCGCATTGTAGGGCTTGAACGTCAGTTCCTCGTGCTCGCTCGTGATGAGCTGGCGCGTATCGGCAAGGCCCAGCAGTCCGTCCACGACCACCGGTGCGCGGCCATTGAGCTCGATCTTCTCGACGAGGAGCTTGCGAAGCTCCTCCGGCATCGAGGCCTCGAGTTTCATGCGGATGACGCTGCCCCGTCGGCGACGCTTGAGGGCGCCTTCGAACCAGCGGGCAAGATCCTCGGCTTCTTCCGCCACCTCGATATCGCTGTCGCGCACGACGCGGAAGCAGCCGCTGCCGACGACCTCGTAACCCGGGAACAGCTTGTCCAGGAATTCCGCGATCACGCGCTCCAGCGCAATGTAGCGGATCGTCCCGTTGGTTCCGCCCGGCAGGCGCATGAACCTCGCGATCTGGCCCGGGATTGGCACCAGCGCGTCCATTTCATGGCCATCCTCGCGGCGGCGCAGCTGAAGGACAAGCGCGAGCCCCAGGTTCGGAATGAAGGGAAACGGATGGGCCGGATCGATGGCGAGCGGCGTCAGAACCGGTGACACGTTGCTCATGAAGCGGCCCTGCAGCCACTCGCGCTCGGCGGGCGTCAGCTCCTTCGCTTCGATGACCGAGATGCCCGAGGCCTTCATCTGGCCCTGGAGGGCAAGCCATACCTCGTGCTGCTCGGCCATCAGCTTCATGGCCATCGCGTCGATCGAGTCCAGCTGCTGCTGCGGGCGCATGCCGTCGTCGGAGAGCGTGCTGACCCCGGCGCGGACCATGCCTTTCAGGCCGGCAACGCGCACCATGTAGAATTCGTCGAGGTTGGCGGCGGAGATCGACAGGAAGCGCAGGCGCTCGAGCAGCGGATGCCGGACGTTCTTGGCTTCCTCGAGCACGCGCGTGTTGAAGGCGAGCCAGGAGAGTTCACGATTGATCAGGCGGTCTGTCGACGCGATATCGACCTGCTTCTGGGCCTGCCGGCTTTCGCGCTTGCCCGATGAGGCCGGCTGCGAAGTCGCGCCCGTTTCCCGTTTCGGTGTGGAGTTTTCCATGTCCCAGACGCCGCCCATTCACAAACAAAAACCGCCCCCAGCCGAGGCGGGGCGAAACCTAGCCGAGTGCGTCCGGATTGTCAGCCGACGGACTGTCCGCGCCCTCGTACAGCTGGCGCAGCGCGCGTGCCGCCGTCTCGATCGAAGGGCTGCGCTTTTTCTCGAGCGCCAGATAATCCATCAGTGCAACCAGGCGTTCAGCATCACCAAATGACCGCTCAAGCCGGGGAGCAAGATAAGCGATTAGTGCTTCGGGAAACTTAAGTTGACGGTCGTGTGACAGTTTTATGAGCACGCGCGCGAGCAGCGCTTCATCAGGCAAATCCAGCTTTTCCCCGCCTATCGCGGTTAACCGGGAATGAAGGTCCGGAACCTCGGTGCGCCATCTTTGCGGCGCGTCCTCGCCGGTCAGCAGGAGCCAGCCGGACGTCTGGTTGATGAAGTTGATCAGGTGGAAAAGGCCCTTGCCGTTCACGGCCTGGCCCGCGCCGTCGACGAGCACGGCGGCGCCGGGTGCCAGGTCCGCGAGGCGATCCACCGTGACATCCTCCGGCGACAGGTCGGTCGCGCCTGCCTTTGCCTGCCAGATGCGGGAAAGATGCGTCTTGCCGCTGCCGCTGGGGCCCCAGATCGCGCAGACGCGTGCAGGCCAGCGAGGCCAAGACTCGATGAAGGCCAGCGCCGCCTCGTTCGAGGCACCGACGATGAAGTCCTCGCGCGACGTGCTGCGCCTGAGTTCGAATGCGAACGGGAGCTGGGAGGCCTTGCGCACCATCCTCATGCCCCGCCGCACATCAGAGAGCGAGCGGGCTCACTCACGGCCGGTCTCCGCCGCTTCCTTCACGGCCCGCGATCCCGCGAAATAGTAGGCGATCCAGGACGCGACCGTCAGGCCACCGGCGATGATCGCGAGCGCCAGTCGCGGCGTCTCCCAGCCGAGGGAGAAAGCCAGGTCTGCAAGCGTCGCCAGAAGCAGAGAAATCTGGAAGAAGGTCGTCGCCTTGCTGATGAGCAGCGGCTTCATCCGCAGGGGCTGGCTCTTCATGCGGTTGAAGGCGGCAACGGTCGCAACGATGGCCACGTCGCGGGCGAGCACCAGGACCATCAGCCAGAGCGGCATGTGCCCCAGCGCGGTCAGCAGGCCGAACAGCGTGACGATCAGGATCTTGTCCGCGATCGGGTCGAGATAGGCTCCCACCACCGACTTGTGTCCGAAGAAGCGCGCGATGAAACCATCGACGGCATCGGACGCTCCGGCGACCAGGGTCATCCAGAAGGCGTCGTCGTAGTCGTGGTTCAACAATGCCGTGGCAATGAAGGGTACCAGCACCAGCCGGATGGCCGTCACGCCATTGGCGAGCGTCAGGCCGTACTGGGACGGCCTAAGGAACCACGGGGTTGGGACTTTGGGCGGCGGAGGATGCATTTCGGCTCAGAGTCCATTGTCCCTTGTCGTCAGCCGCCAGGTAGATGTTCGACTGGGCGAGCGCTGTCTGTAACTGGTCAAGCTTGCCCACATAGTCAAGTCGCACCCTGGCCACGGACATGTTCATTTCCTCGACGGCGGCGCGCTGGATGAGCTTCGTGGAGTCCAGCACCTTGCGCATGGCGACCCACTCGGCAAGCGTGCGGAACGGCACCATCACGGAGAGGGAGGCCTGGCTTCCGAAGTCGACCGAAGTCGTGCGCTTCCAGTCTTCCTGCAGCGCGTCGGCGATGGAGTTGGCTGCACGTGCAGCCAGCTGCGTCTCGTCTTCCGTGCCCTGGCGGGCAAAGGCCTGGGCGCGCGGCACGCGACCGTCCGGCCTGAGATGGGTCATGCTGACCTGGATGCCGTTGGCCGACTTTGTCTGCGCGGCGACCAGCACGGAGCCTGCGCCATAGCGGTCGGCGAGCGGCTTCACCACGCCCCAGTCGGCCGCCGTCGAAACGGTTGCGAGTGCCGCAAGGTCCTGTGCATCGCCGAGCGGCACGGCCACCGGCACGAGACGCCCACGACGCGTCTGGCCGGACCACGCGGCGCCCCAGGCTGACTCCGGCTGCCACGCCGCGCCCGTGAGGGCGACGACCAGCACCGGCTTGGCGGTGGATTCGGAAAACTGGATCCCGGACTTGCGCAGGGCGTCACGGACGCTGGCCGCGTTGAACACATAGGTCACGGTCGCGAGGTAGCGCGTGCTCGAGTGCTTTTCGTTGGCGATGTCGAAGCTCTTGACCATGGGCTCGAGCACGTCGTCGGTCAGTTGCGGCTGGTTCTGCCATTCCGTCGACGGCGTGAGGCGACGGAAGATTTCCGTCCAGGCCTTCATCCGGCCCTTGGCGAGCGCGGCATCCTTCGCGGCAGACGGGCTGTTGGCCGTTCCATCCACTGCGACATTCGCAACAGTCCACAGATCCGCGGCGATCGCGGCCGGCGCGAGGCCGGCGGCTGCGGCAAGCATGAAGGCAAACGCAAAGGCGGCCAGTCGAGCGCGTCCAAACATCAACATTCCCACCGATCTCTTGGTTATCGGCGCAAATCTACACGATCACGCACGCCCGGCGCAAAGGGGCGTTTGGCGTTACAAACCCGACACAATCCGCGGTTTCCCGCAGTTTGCTTCCGGCCGTCGCGGACCTTAGGTTTTTCGGAAGGCCGACTCACCTGCTCGAGGCGGCGTGCCAATGGTCCACCGAGAGGCCTCTGCCCCTTGCACATCCAACAGAAGTTCATTGCCGGCATCCTGACGCTCCTTCCGCTCGCGGCCGTGTGGGTCGTGCTGAAGCTGATCATCGATGCCCTGTCCTACTTCGGAAGCCCGTGGGTCAGCTGGACCGCGTCCACGGTGGGACCGTTCCTTCCCGACCAGGTCGCGCACATCCTGTCGAGCGAGGCGTTCCTCTATGTGATCGGCACGGTGTTCACGCTGGGCGTCATCTATGTCGTGGGCGCCCTCACCACGCGCGTCGTGGGGCAGCAGCTGCTCGAAGCCTTCGAAGGCATGCTGTCGAAGGTTCCCTTCGTGCACATGATCTACTCGTCGACGAAGAAAGTGATCTCGGCCCTGCAGACCAAGCAGGAAAACGTGCAGCGCGTGGTGCTCGTCGACTTCCCGAACTCGGACATGCGTGCGATCGGCTTCGCGATGCGCACCTTCCACGAGACGACGACGGGCCAGGAACTTACGGCCGTCTTCGTTCCGACGGCGCCCAACCCGACCTCGGGCTATCTCGAGATCGTGGCAAGCGCCAACGTCATTCCCATCGACATGACTGCCGACCAGGCGATGGCGATGATTGTTTCCGGCGGCGTCGTGGGCCCCGACAAGATCACCTTCCTGCACAAGGCGCCGCCCCAGCCGATGCCAAGCTGAGTTTGCGGCCGCTATTCGTGCCGCAGCGCCTCGATCGGGTCGAGGCGTGAGGC
>CAZYFM010000025.1:0-32238 GCA_964646885.1 uncultured Flavobacteriaceae bacterium | reverse complement strand
CGAAGCCCCCTCCTCTCAGTGCGCCAGCAAGTCCTTGGCCAGCGCCTTTTCGCTGAACGCGAAGACGATCGATGGATCAAACTTGAGCAACCGTGCGTCCTTGCCTTCATAGTCGCACAGCGACAGGAAGTGGCGGATCACGTTGAGGCGGGCGATCTTCTTGCGGTCGGCCTTGACGATGTGCCACGGCGCGAGGTCGTGGCTCGTGTGCATGAGCATGGCATCCCGCGCCTCGGAATAGGCATCCCATTTCTTGATCGCTGCCGCATCGATGGGACTGATCTTCCACTGTTTCAGCGGGTTCTTGCGGCGTTCGGCCAGCCGCTCCTTCTGCTCTTCCTTGGAAATGTCGAGATAGTATTTGACCAGGCGGATGTCCGAGCGGACCAGCATCGATTCAAACTGCGGAGCCTCGACCAGGAACGTCTTGTACTCCGCGTCCGTGCAGAACCCCATGACGCGTTCGACGCCCGCCCGATTGTACCAGGAGCGGTTGAACAGCACGAACTCGCCGCCAGCGGGCAGATGGGCTGCATATCTCTGGAAGTACCAGGAGGACTTGTCGCGGTCGCTGGGCTTGCTGAGGGCGACGACCCGCGTTTCGCGGGGGCTCAGGTGTTCGGTGATCCGCTTGATGGTGCCGTCCTTGCCGGCACCATCGCGTCCCTCGATCACCACGGCGACACGCTTGCCGCCGGCGATGATGGACTTCTGGAATTTCACCAGCTCGATCTGGAGTTCGACGAGCTGTTTTTCGTAGTCGGAGTCGGAGAGTTTCTGCGGGCTTTCGGCTTTGGCCATCAAAAACTCTCCGTCAGTGCAGGCCTCAGGCGCGTACGAGCAGGCCCTCGGCAATCTTTCCATGGATGAACCCGATCACCCGCGCCATGTGCAGCGTGAGCAGGATGCCGATCAGGCCGGCAATGATGAGCAGAACCAGCCCGGGCGGCGTGTTCAACAATGCATCCACTTCAGGGTAAGGGTCAATGCGCACCACGTTCTTGCCGGTCGCAAGCTCATAGAAGCCGCCCGCGATGAACGCACCCGACGTCACGCCCAGCGTCACGGCCAGCGTGAAATAGATGATGCCCAGCGGGAGCTGCAGGATCATGTAGACGAGCGAACCCCAGGTGCGGCCATCCGACAGCACGCGCTTCACGCGGGTCCAGACCGTGCCCCCCGTTTCCTGCGTCGGCAGGCGGCGCGGCATGCGCACGCCCAGAAGGGCTTCAACCACCCGTCCCTCGACCCAGCTGATGACCCAGACCGAGCCGATGAACAGCAGCGCCAGCGGAATGCCGAAGATGAAGATCGACAGCGCAACCGACAGCGCCGTGCCCGTCACGGCCCACGTGAAATAGAAGATGCCGGTCGCAAGCGACAGGAGCATGTAGATCAGCGCACCATAGGCACGCGGATCCACGAGCACGCCGAACAGGCCGGGGCTCGTTGATGAGCTTTCGTGCTCATCGTCGCGCGAGGGAAACGGACTGTCTGCAGCTTTATCCATGGCAATGTACTCCTCCGCCACTTCCTGTGGCGATCCGTAGGTTTCAACGATGCGAACGAGGAGCTCCTGCTCCGTTTCGCCATTTGACTCGGCCTGCTCTGCACGCAGGTACTCTTCCGCATCGGCCAGGGCGTCCTGGATCAGCCCGGGAGGCTGGCCCTTCAGGCAGCGCCTCAGGGCATCCAGGTAGCCCTTGATGCTTGTGGGGACAGGTTGCGGCGCCGGTGCATTAGCCATTGGTGTTACCCCGCTCCATGGTCGCCGGTTCCAGCAGGCCATCGACGAAGCTGCGAAGCTCGCCCCAGACTTCCCGCCAGGCCATCAGCGCCGCCTTTCCTTCCGGAGAGATCGTGTAGTAGCGCCGCGGAGGTCCGGACACAGACACCTCCACCCGGCTCGACAGCATCCCAGCGGCGTGCAGGGACCTGAGCACGGGGTAGATGGCACCCTGCTTGAGGAACGAGGCTCCTCCCGCCTTGGCACCAATTTCCTTGGCGATCTGGTAGCCGTACATTTCTTCCCCTGACCGGTCCAAAAGGGCCAGCAGCACCATCGCGGCGATGCCGCTATGAAGCTCCTTCCGGAATTTCTTCAGATGTACTTCGGTAGTTGTCACACCACTCTCCCGCTGGGTCGCCCCGGCGCAGTCCACCTCGAAGACTCTGTCCTTTCGGTATCATGCACAGCCATATAGTGCGAACCTGATACTAGTCAAGCACAGCCGCAGTTAACGGCGAGTAGATCACGAAAACGTGGCGGAAACGCAACCCATCGCCGAACTTTGGCCACAGGCTTCTCGCCGAGATTGACGGGACGGTCCGGTCAGTTACCTTTCCTGACAGGTGCCGCTCAGGGGGAAACGGGGCAGTGCGTAGCCAATTTGGAAGCCGGCTTCTGGGCCGGATCGCAGGGTTTTGCGTTCTGCTCTGCCTGATGACGGTCGCCGCCAGCGCCCAGAACACCAGCACGAGCATCCGCGTCACGCGGGACGCCTGGTCGGACGCCGACGAGCGCGGCTACATCGAGTTCATTCAGGCCATCGGCAATTCGCGCTGCGGCAGCATCGACCGCTGCATGAAGAGTGCGGCCAATCCCTTCGCGAAGACGGATCCGCCGGGCGTGTACTTCGCGGCCGACTGCGCCGACCTGCCGTACTTCCTGCGCGCCTATTACGCCTGGAAGCGAGGCCTGCCGTTTTCCTATGTCGCCGCGGTGTCACCGCGAGGCGCCACGAGGGACATTCGCTACACCGCCAGCGGCAATACGATCGCCGCGCGGCGTGATGTTCTGACGGGATCGACCTCGGGACCCCAGCTGCTGGTCGACCTGCGCAACGGCATCTCGTCGGCCATGTTCCGTCTCCATCCCGACATGGAAGGCACGGATCTCTATCCGGTCCGGATTGACCGCAAGTCGCTGAAGCCGGGTTCCGTGCTTTACGATCCGAATGGCCACGTCGCCGTCGTCTACAAGGTCGAGGACGACGGACGCGTGCTGTTCATGGATGCCCATCCGGACAACTCGCTGACGCGGGGAACCTATGGAAAGAAGTTTGTCCGCTCATCGCCCGGCATGGGAGCCGGTTTCAAGAACTGGCGACCGCTCAAGCTGGTGGGTGCCACCACGACGCCGGACGGAACCCTGGTGGGCGGCCGCATCACCTTCACGGCCAATGCTGACCTCCCCGATTTCTCGACTGAACAGTTCTTCGGCAATGTCTCCCGACCGGCTGATCGCGAATGGGCTGGCGGCCAGTTCATCATCGAGGGACAGCCGGTCGACTACTACGATTATGTGCGCGCGCGCATGGGCGGCGGCTCCCTGACCTTCGAGCCGGTGCAGGAAGTGCGCAACATGGTGCGGGCCAATTGCGAGGACCTGCGATACAGGGCCGAAGCCGTGGACCTCGCCATCAGGGCCGGAATCCAGAACAAGTCCCAGCCATCACGCCTGCCCACAAACATCTATGGGACCGAAGGCGAATGGGAGGAATTCTCCACGCCATCCCGCGATGCGCGCCTGAAAGCCTCGTTCAAGGAACTTCGTGACCAGGTGCAACGCTTTGTCGAGTGGCACAATGCGGGTGACAAGCGCGTGAAGTACCAGGGCGGAAACCTCTCCCAGGTTCTGCTCAAGGCCTATGACGAGGAAGCGGCGCTCTGCACGATCACCTATCTCAGGTCCAACGGTACACCGGTCCCTCTGACCTACGAGGAAATCCGCAAGCGCATGTTCCTCCTGTCGTTCGACCCCTACCATTGCATCGAGCGTCGTTGGGGCGCGACCTCGCCCGCCGAGCTCGCAACCTGCAGGGACGATGCAACGAAGGCGGCCTGGTATGCGGCGCAGCAGGGCCTGCGCAACCAGATCGACCGGACATACGATGCCCGCATGGATTTCACGCTGGCCGAACTCCAGGGACCGATCTCGCCGGGCAAGGGTGTTGCCGTGCAGCCGGACATCGATGTCAGGGGCTACCTGATGCTGTCGATCTCGCGTCAGGTGCGCGCGCCATCGCGTCCCCGCATCCCGGCAACGTCCTCAGCCGTGGGAGCGCGCCCGGCGCAGCCCTGAGGCACCCTGTTGCGGCCGGCAGCGCCCACCTGAAGGAGAGACCGGCTTTCGCCGCTCCCTTGCGGGTTGTGTAATCACAAGGAAATCAGCGGCCAACAGCTGCAAAGTGGCTACTCGCGTTCGCCCCGGCGAGTTAAGCTGCTCGACCGGTCGCGATGGGAAATGCAGGCCGGCATGCATGGGGTCATTGATGTCTGGCAAAGTGTTTCGTGCGCTCAGGGTTGCAGCAGTAGCGATTGGCATCGGCGTGGCAGCCGCGACGCCCGTGATGGCCGTGACGCTCACGGGGTGGGCGGATATTGTCGAGCGCGTTTCGCCAGCCGTGGTGAGCATCACCAATTCAAAGGGCCTGGGTTCGGGATTTGTCATCGACTCCGACGGATATGTCGTGACCAACAATCACGTGATGTCCGGCCTGAATGAGGCCGAGGTCCGCTTCTCGGACGGAACAAAGTACAAGGCTCGCCTCGTGGGTCGTGACGAGGCCACGGACATCGCGCTCCTGAAGATCGATGCGCCGAAGTCCTTCCCGAGCCTGCGCTTCTATGATGACCAGCGCATGCGCGTGGGCGACCTCGTGCTGGCGGTCGGCAATCCCTTCGGGCTCAACGGCACCGTCACGGCGGGCATCCTGTCGGCCCGCGGCCGCGACGAGGTCGGCAGTGGCCAGTACACGGATTACCTGCAGGTCGACGCGGCGATCAATCCGGGCAACTCGGGTGGACCGACATTCGACGTCAATGGCCGCGTGATCGGCATGAATACGATGGGACGGCCCGGCAGCGGCATCGGCTTTGCCATTCCGTCGTCGACGATCCAGCGCGTGGTCGAGGACCTGAAGCAGGGTCGCGCCGTGCAGCGCGGCTACCTGGGTGTGCAGATTGAAAGCCTCACGGACGAAAACGCCAAGGCCCTGGGATTGCCGAATGCGAACGGAGCGCTCGTCACGGGCGTGATCGCGGGAAGTCCGGCAGAGAAAGCCGGCATTCGTCGCGGCGACGTGATCCTGAAGATCAACGGCCAGGTGGTGAAGGACAACCGGGAACTGGCGCGCAAGATCGCGGCGCTTGAAGTGGGTCAGACGGCAACCTTCACGATCTGGCGCGAGAACGCGACGATGTCGATCAAGGTCACGGCGGCCAAGCGAGACCTCACGGCGTCACTCGGAACGACGCCGGGCATGCAGCTGACCTCGATGGGCCTCGCGCTTCAGTCGATCACCGACACGGTCCGGGAAGACTTCCGCCTGGCCAAGGATGCGAAGGGCGTGCTTGTGATGGGCATCGATCCGTCAAGCGACGCAGCCTCTCGCGGCCTGAGCCCGGGAGATCGGATCGTGGCCGTGGGCAGCGTTGAAGTGTCATCGCTGGCCGACATCAATCTCGCGCTCGAGAAGGCGAAGTCCATGAACCGGGACAGCGTGCTGCTGTTCGTCGTCACCGCCGCCGGACAGAGCACGCAGAAGGCTGTCAAGCTGGACCAGAAATAGCCGGCTTGCGGCCGACGCCTAGCGTACGGTCGTTCCGAGAAACCGGAAGCGGATATCCTTGCCCGTGACGGAGAGCGTCCAGCTGGTGAAGTCTGGCGCCGACGTGCACGAGTTCCCTTCTCCATGCAGGATGAAGCGGGCGTGGGCCCAGGTGCCGTTCGCCGCCAGGATGCCACCAAGCTTTGCGAGACCGTGCAGCCTCCACTCCTTGTACAGCGAAGGTCCGTTGCCTGACGCAGGCACGGCGATGCCATGGGGATCCACCTCAAAGCGGGTGAAGCGCTTGGGCAGCGGGAATAGGATCGACCCCTTTCGTCCCTTGGCGTCGACAAACTCAAAGGTCCATTCGGACGGACGCCGGATGAGGCTCGCGGTATAGGGCTCCATCAGGGGATCTGCGATGCCCGAGACTGTGTCCGGGAACCCCGCATCTGAATACAGTCTCGATTGCGGGGCGAGCCGCACCGAGGAGAGCTCATCGCGCGAGTAACTGTCCATCTCCTGTGTCAGCTCGATCCGCTGCCCGGGCTCGGAGCAGCAGGCACAGGCGTGGGCCTGCGGGGCGAAGCTCGCGCTTGCAAGCAAGGCAGCCGTGAGGGATGGAAGGATGAAACGGAACGTCATCGGGCTCTCCGGGAAAAAGTGCCCCGATCATAGTCCGGATTGGTTCGAAAGGTAAAAGGCAGTCGCCGGCTACCGGTCAAGCAAGGCGTTGGTTGGCACCTGGCCAGCTTCCGCAACCGGGGTCTCTTCGCCTGAAGGCGTCTTGAACTGGTCGAGCGACTTCACCTCATCCAGCGACACGAACTTGTAGCCTTCGGCAAGAAGCACCGGCAGCATCGAACGCACCATCGTCACCGATCTTTCGCGAATGTCATGCATCAGGACGATGCCGCCCTTCTTGCGCGAGATCTCGCGGAGGTAGCCGCGCGTGCACTGGTCGGCAGACCATCCGCGGGACCAGCAGTCCCAGTCGGCGGCGGTCCTCACATTGCCTTCGTCGTCGAAGGACGTCTCGCCACCGATGTCCCAATAGATCGGGCCCACATAGTGGTTGATCGTCGGGTCGGTGTTCAGCACCTCGGCATGCACGCTGCGCCACACGCCATAGGGCGCGCGGAAATAATAGCCCTGGTCGGGTCGCGCATACTGGTTGATGACTTCGTTGGTGCCGGTGATCTGCTTGACGAGCAGGTCCGGGTTCGCGGCGTAGCGGCGTCCGAGCTGCGCGTGATTGTACGAATGGTTGGCGATCACGTGGCCTTCGCGCGCCATGCGCTCGAGCAGTTCGGGATGATGGCGGGCGCGTGTGCCCAGCAGGAAGAACGTTGCCTTGACGTTGTTCTCGGCGAGCACGTCGAGAAGCTCGGCCGTATGGACGGACGGTCCATCGTCGAAGGTCAGGGCCAGCGTCTTCGTGCCGACAAGCCCCGAAGAACGGATGTTGGTCTGTTGGAAATAGGCGTTCGCGTTCTCGACCCGCGATGCCGGAACCGCGAGGAAAACCAGAGCCAGCCCGACGACGGAAACTACCGTCGCGGCAGATGACCAGAAACGAAATTGCATGGCATGCTTCCCCCAGTGAAGCGCTTCTGCCGTGATCAGCCCTTACTTCGCCAGATTAGACGCCCACAAACAAGAGGTGTTAAGATACGGCGTGAAGGGGCACCCAATTCGCCTCACAGGCGAAAAGCCTGCATCGCATCGCACATTTTCAACGTTTTTTGACCGGAGCAGTTAAGGTTATGAAGACGGATGGTCGCAGGCAGAGCAGCAATATTGAGGACCGGCGTGGCCAATCTGCCGGTGGCAGGCGGTTCCCCGGCGGGCGCGTCGGCGCCGGCGGCGGTCTGGGCCTCATTGTCATTGTTGTCCTGGCCCTCCTTCTCGGCGTCGATCCGCGGCAGGTGATCGATCCTTCCGCCCTGCAGCAGCCCACTGCAGACGCTCCGGTGGAGACTTCAGGTCCCCTGCAGGAAACGGCAGAGGAAACCGCGCGGCGCAAACTCGTCTCCGTCGTGCTCGCGGAGACGGAAGATGCGTGGAACGCGATCTTCGCCGCCAATGGCGCCCGTTACGAGGAACCGAAGCTCGTCCTGTTCCGCGACGAAGTGCAGTCGGCGTGCGGATTCGCACAAAGTGCGGCCGGCCCGTTCTATTGCCCGGCCGACAGGAAACTCTTTCTGGACCTGGGTTTTTTTGACGACATGGCCACGAAGCTCGGTGCAGATGGTGACTTCGCCATGGCCTATGTCGTGGCTCACGAAGTGGCGCATCACGTGCAGACCTTGCTCGGCGTTTCCGGCAAGGTGAACCGCCTTCGCCAGCAGGCAAGCGAGGCGCAGTCAAACGCGCTCTCCGTGAAACTCGAACTTCAGGCGGATTGCCTCGCAGGCATCTGGGCCAATCGTGCGCAGCGCCAGGCGCAACTGCTCGAGGCCGGTGACATCGAGGAGGCACTGAATGCGGCGGCGGCGGTCGGCGATGACCGGCTGCAGAAGCGCGCGCAGGGCTATGTGGTCCCGGAAAGCTTCACCCACGGAACCTCGGCCGAGCGCGTGGAATGGTTCCGGAAAGGACTCCAGACAGGCGACCTCGGAAGCTGCGATACATTCGCCGGGGGAATGTAGGTCCGGTAACCGTCACAGACCAGCAAAACGCTTGCAAATCATGCATTTGTGAACCCCCGGGGAGGTTGCGGCGCGGGGGGGGTTGACCTTAAATCCTTCGGAACCTTTGCGGCGTTCAGGCTGCATGAAAGGTTCTGGCATATCCTGCCTGCAAACTTCCGAGGGGCTTCACATGTGGTCTTGGTTTCTGGCGCGGCTGAAGGGCATCTTCAACCTCTTCGCCTCGTTCATCATTTTCATCGTGCTGCTGGTGCTGGTTTCAAGCATCATTGGTGCATTCACGCAGCCGCGCATTCCCAGCGACATGGTGCTGACCATCGACCTGCGCAACGGCCTCCCGGACTCGAGCCGCAACAGCTTCTTCGGTCCTGATCAGCGCGTCGGGTCCGTCGTCGAAGCCGTTACCGCACTCGCGGCGGCCGAAGCCGACGAGCGCGTCAAGGGCGCCTTCATTCGCGTCGGTGGCGGCGGCATCGCGCCCAGCACGGCCCAGGAACTGCGCGCTGCGCTCAAGTCTTTCAAGGCAAAGGGCAAGTTCGTGATCTCCCACGCACAGGCCTTCTACACGGGCGGCATGGGCGACTACATGCTGGCAGCCGCCGCGGACGAGATCTGGCTGCAGCCGGTCAGCGAGATGAACACGACGGGTGTGGCCACCACGTCCATGTTCTTCCGTGGCCTTCTCGACAAGATCAACGCCGTTCCGCAGTTCGAACAGCGTTACGAGTACAAGAACGCCGCGAACGTCTACACCGAAAAGGACTACACGCCGGCTCACCGCGAGGCGACGACGCGCCTCCTGGAGTCGATCTTCGAGTCCTCGACGGCCAGCATTGCCGCCGACCGCAAGAAGACCCGCGACGAAGTCGTGGCGCTCATCAACAATGCGCCCTACCTCACGCAGGAAGCGATCGATGCGAAGCTGATCGACAAGCAGGGCTATGATGACGAAGCCGAGGACGCGGCGCTGGCCAAGGCCGGCGACAAGGCCGAGCTGAAGACGCTGAGCGAGTACTTCCAGCTCGTCGGCAGCCCGTGGTCCAACCCCGGCTCGCCCACGATCGCCTTCATTCACGGCGAAGGCGCCATCAACGACGGCAAGTCGGATGGCGGCGCTTTCGGTGGCGATCCGACGATCGGTGGTGACACGATTGCGAAGGCCTTCCGCGACGCAACCGAGGACGACGACGTCAAGGCGATCCTGTTCCGCGTGAACTCGCCCGGCGGCTCCGCAATTGCCTCTGACCAGATCCTCGACGCCGTCAAGAAGGCCCAGAAGGCCGGCAAGAAGGTTGTCGTGAGCATGGCCAACGTGGCTGCCTCTGGCGGTTACTACGTGTCGCTGTCGGCGGACAAGATCTTCGCCCACGAGACCACCATCACCGGTTCGATCGGCGTGCTCTCGGGCAAGATCGTGACGACCGGCGCCTGGGCGATGCTCGGGATCGACATGAAGTCGATCGGCGTCGGCACGAATGCGCTGATGCAGTCCGACAACCAGCCCTTCACGCCGGAACAGCTTGAGAAGTTCCGCAAGGGCGTGGACCAGATCTACCAGGACTTCACGGCGAAGGTTGCGGCAGGCCGCAAGATGGACGTCGAGAAGCTGCGCGAGATCGCACGCGGTCGCGTATGGACGGGCGCCGATGCAAAGGCGCGCGGCCTGGTTGACGAGTTCGGCGGTTTCCGTGCCGCTCTCGAGGCCACCAAGGCGCTGGCGGGAATTCCGGCGGATTCCGAGATCAACCTGGTCTCCTATCCGCGCAAGAAGAACCCGTTCGAGGAGATTGCAGAGGCTTTCGGAACCACGGCTGAAGTGGTACGCGCCGTGGCCGTCCTCTCCGAGATCACGGGCTCCGAGCCGGTGAGCGAGCTGTCGAAGGCAATGCGCGAGCAGCGCCTTGAGGCCGGAGCGCCGCAGGTGAAGATGCAGCCGCAGAAGACCAACTGAGGCAGCAAGCCTGGACGAAATGAGGGCGCGGAGCGAAGGCTCCGCGCCCTTTCCTTTTGCCTGTTCGCCTGAACGGCGTTCTGTCTATTTCACGTCGTGGACGTAGGAGCCCGTGAGGGAGTCGTGCAGCATTTGCCGCCGCTTCGAGAATAGCGCCATGAAGACCCCGACGAAGGCTGCGCCGAACGACACGATCTTGAGCAGGTTGCGGAAGGCGGCGCGGTTGAGATCCATCTCGTCGCTCTGGACGGGTGACACACGGATGCCCATGACGATCTTGCCCGGCGTTGCCCCCCGCATCAGCCAGCCTTCATTGAACACCGCGAGCACGAAATAGAGGATGACCGCTGCAATCGACAGCGGCAGGCGCCAGAGCTCGCGCCCGGAGGCCTTGTCGATCAGCACTTCGCGGCTTTCAATCGCATTCGGCCGGTCGGCAGCGTTCGACGGGCCGATCTCGACGTCCGTGCGCCGGTAGGTCTGGCTGACAAGTCCGAAGTAGTTGCGCTCGAGGGTCGAGCGCGTGGTGGTGCGGATGACCTTGCCGCCGCCCTCGATGTCCGTTGACGGCAGGTCGGTCGATACCATCCGTTCGCTGGCAAACAGGCTGAACGGTGCATCGATGGCAAAAACGGGCCCAACTGCGGACTGCAGGCTCACGGCAAGCGCGAAGGCCGCGGCTGCTGCAAACAGGACGTCGATGACGCCCGCGCCAAAGCGAAGTGTCAGGGGCGCCGGTGCAAGCCCCACAGCCCGGGCGGCCGGACGGCTGCGGGCGCCGTCGCCGGCGATGGGCAGAGACGGTGCCGTGTCGTGGAGCACGACGAAGGTCGGCACCTGGTCCGAGATGTTCTTGACCTGCTGGTTGCCGAGGAACGAATAGCCCAGCGCCAGCTTGTTCTTGATCTGGTCGTGGACAGAGCCCGAAATCAGGATGCCTCCCGGCGGCGCAAGGCTCTGCAGCCGCGCAGCGATGTTGACGCCCTCTCCGAAGATGTCGTGATCGTCGATCATCACGTCACCGAGGTTGACGCCAATCCGGAATGCCATTTTCTGGGAAGGGTCCAGGGCTTCGTTCTGGGCCTTCAGTTCGCGCTGGATTTCCACGGCGCACTGGACGGACTCCACCACGCTGCTGAAGTCCGCGAGCACGGCATCGCCGGACCAGCTGACCACCCGGCCGTGATGGCGCTGGATGAAGGCTTCGATCAGTTCACGGCACTGCTTCAGGCGCACCAGCGTGCCATGCTCGTCCGCGCCCATGAGTTTGCTGTAGCCGACAACGTCGGCGCAGAAAATCGTGGTCAGCTTTCGTTTGACGGTGTGGGACACGGGGATACGCCTGGCTCCGCAACTGCAGTCGAGGCGCTTTTATAACGTCATCCGCGCGCGACCGGCACCCCCGTAATTCTGCGGAAAAGCGAGGTTTCGCGAGCAGGAGCAGGCTTGAACAGGCACAAAAACGGCGGCCGAACTTGATTCGGCCGCCGCCACTTGTCCCTTTGGGGGTAGGTGCGTCGTTACATCTTGGTCTTGACCGACAGGAACCAGCTGCGGCCCACGACGTCGTAGACCTGCGGGTCGGTGTTCGCCTGGGAGAACACGCCATTGATGGTCTGGGGCGTTTCCTCGTCAGACACGTTGTTGACGGTCATGGTCACGGACAGCCAGTCGGTCGGCTGGTAGCGCAGCGCCACGTCGACATAGGAGGCTTCAGGCGCGATGGGCGTCTGGCCCGAGAAGCCTGAAATCGTTCCGAAGCCGATTTCCGGCAGTTCCGGCACGTACGACCAGCGCGAGTACACCATCCACTCGTCGAGCGCATAGCTGACCGAGAGCACGGACTTCCAGTCGAAGATGGCCGTTCCGATTGCGGCACTCGTCGTGCCGGCCAGCTCGGACCCGTTGACCGTGTAGCTGTCGATGATCGAGTAGAGCTCGTTGATCGTCAGCACGCCGTCGAGATCGAGGTCCTCGAGGTTCAGGCGGTAGTCCACCTGGATGTCGATGCCCTTCGTGGCGAGTTCGCCCTGGTTGGCACGGAAGGTGTTGACCGAGTCGATCTGGCCGGTGGTCGGATCGCGAACGACGCGGGCGCAGGCATCAGCAACAAGAGCCGGATCCGTGCCCGTGTAGCAGGCGTTGATGTAGTACTGGGCGCCCAGGTCCAGGATCACGTCGCTGATCTGGATGTCATACTGGTCGACGGCGGCGCGCAGGTTTCCGATGCCCCACCAGTCATTGCCGGTTTGCAGGACGACGCCGAAGGTCGTTGTTTCGGCGGTTTCCGGCGACAGCGACGTGTTGCCGAACGCGAAGGCTTCGACCTGCGTGTTGTTGGCGGCAAAGCCCGGATAGAGGGAGATCGGCACGCCGGCAGTCGTGCATTCCGTGAGCGTCACGCCGTCGACGTCAGGCGTTCCGTCACCGTCATCTGCCACGTCACGGCAGGGATCCGTGTAGCTCGGGAAGCCCTGGTCGCCATTCTGGAAGGCTTCGAACACGCTCGGCGCACGCGTTGCCTTGTTGTAGATGCCGCGGAACTTCAGCCATTCGAATGGCGAGTACTCGCCGCCATACTTGTAGGTGTGGGTCGTGCCCGCAATGTTGTAGTCCGAAATGCGGTAGCCTGCTTCCGCACTGAGGCTGTAGATGAAGGGCTTTTCGCTGATCAGCGGGATCGACACTTCCGAATAGGCTTCATAGACGTCGATCGTGCCGTACTGGTCCTGCAGCGCGTTGAAGCCGTAGATGTTGCCGGTGCGCTGTTCATTGTCGACTTCAAAGGCAGCCTTCGTTGAACGGTATTCCGCGCCCGCAACCACGGCGACAGCGCCGCCATTGCTCATCTTGAACGCGTCGCCCGAGACAAATCCCGAGACGATCGTTTCCTCGACGGACGTGCGCGACCACGTATTCACGCGGAGGAAGTCCGTCATGGCCTGGTGGAGGCTTTCCGACGTGCCGCCATAGTTCGCACCGAACAGGTCGACCTGCACGCACCCCGGCAGCGCCGCGCCGCCCAGCGGTGAGTCCGTGTCGTCCGAAGTGCCCAGGGTGCCGTCCAGGCCCGCCTCGCGCGGACCGCGGCAACCCGCAAGACCCTGGATCAGGGCTGTCTTGTTGGCGCTGTTTTCGAGCTTCGAGATGAAGTCGACGTCCGAGAACG
Organism: uncultured Flavobacteriaceae bacterium; assembly: GCA_964646885.1. Lineage (GTDB taxonomy): Bacteria > Pseudomonadota > Alphaproteobacteria > Micropepsales > Micropepsaceae > SZUA-430. Next base: position 18,915 of record CAZYFM010000025.1, on the reverse strand, counting down.
AGCCGGACACTTCGTAGTTCCAGTTCTCGCCCAGGGCACCCTCAAGCGAGGCGAACAGGCTCAGGTTCGAGTTCTCCTGCTTGCCATTGCGTGTGCCAAGTTCGTTGGTGCGCCGGTCAAGCGTGAAGTCCGCATAGGGCGTGTCGCGGGACTGCAGCGCGGTGTGCAGGTCGGGATGGTTCGCCTCGATGTAGGACTGCAGCGTGGGATTGTAGTTGACCGTGATGCCGGTGGCCGGCGTTGGCGCAAGTTGCACCCGCGTGAACGAGTCCGAGTACATCGCCCCGAAGTTCATGGTGGTCGACTTGGTCAGGTCGTAGTGACCAAACACGGACACGTTATAGCGTTCGGCCGGCAGCACGATGTAGTTGTCCGGCGCGTAGTTGTAGCGGGACGAGCCGGCGGCACGGTCCGGGACCGCACAGGCCGACGTGCTGCGGGCGAAGCGCGGCGTCAGCGCACCGGCGTCATTGAATGACAGGTTGCCCGAGCTTACCGCTTCGCCAGCCGTGGATGGATCGCAGTCCATGTCGGCCGCAGCAAACTGGCCAGGAAGCAGCACGTCGAGGTTCTGGAACGGGTTCTCGGGGTTGTTCGTGATCCAGCCCCACGGCGGCGTGCCCGAGCCGCCGGGGATCGTCACGAGGCCATAGGCGCCAATCGCGGCGTAGGCATCCTGGGCGCTGTCGCAGACCGAATAGGTGCCGGCGCTGTAGCAGATGGCTGCTGCCGTGCGGGAGAAGTCCTGCTTGCTCTGCAGCAGGCCCTCGCGCGAGTAGTACTCGCCGAAAATGGTGATGTTGCCATTGCCGCCGGCAAAGTTGCCGCCAAGCAGGGCCTGGACATTGCGCTCTTCGGCAAAGCCATTTTCGCCCTGGCCGGCGGAGGTGGTGATTTCGAGGCCTTCATAGTCCTTCTTCAGGACGAAGTTCACGACGCCGGACATGGCGTCCGATCCGTACACGGCCGAGGCACCGCCGGTCACGACTTCAACGCGGTCGACCAGGCCGGCCGGGATCGTGTTCACGTCGACCGAGCCAGACGTCGATGACATCGGCAGCCGGTTTCCGTTCACAAGCACCAGCGTTCTGTTCGGACCGAGACCACGAAGGTCGATCGTGGCAAAGTCCTCGCCGCCCGCATTGTTCGAGGTGAACGTGTTGCCGGGAACCAGCTGCGGCAGGTCGTTCAGGAGTTTCTCGACGCTGTTGGTCTGCGTGAGCTCGAAGGTCTGCGCGCCGATGGTGGTGACGGGGCTGGTGGTGGAGTAGTCGCGTTTTTTGAGGCGGGAACCCGTTACCGTGACCTTTTCGACCGTCTGGGCTGACGATCCGGCATCCTGGGATGCGGCTGGAACGGCGCCGATTGAAGTCACGGCCGCCGTGGCCAGAAGGTGCATCTTGAGATTGCGGCTGAGAGAATTCTTGAACACGGGAGGCCCCCTGAAATCCTGAAAACGGCTCAAAACCAGCGAAAATGACGCAAATCCGCGAATCCTGAGCCTCCTGTGCAAGGATTCGTTTGAGAAGGTGAACAAAAGGTTTCACACGATGGGCAGTGGTTCATGTGCATGCGCACGCGTGTCTTTTGGGTTGCCTCGCGGACCCGCTGCCTGTCCGCACGCGAAGCGGAAAGGGTCAAACGGCAGTTGGACAAACGCATGGGACGATTTCTGGGCGAACCGTTGAACAACGGCGCAAGGTTCCGGTTGCCAAAGCACCGGACTGGCTTAAGCTGAATGCATTCGGTTTCGAGCAAGCGGGAGATTGCCCATGATGTATGCGACAGCGAAGTATGCGTTGGTGATGGCAGGTGCGGTGGCTGTGGGCCTCGCTGCGTTCTCGGCGATGGGCAACACGAAGGCACAGGCCGCGGGAAGCGTTTGCCTGAAGGTTCGTGATCTGGGGAACCTGAAGCCGATTGATGACACGACGGTTCTGGCGACCTCGCGCAACCAGGGCAACTTCATCGTGAAGCTGCGTGGACCGTGCCGGGACTTCAAGATGATGGACAACTATTACACCCTGCGGGTGCTCAGCCAGCAGGAGTGCTTTGATGGCGATGACGTGCTCCAGTTCCGCTATGGCGGCCTGTGCTTCGTCCAGAGCGTGACGCCGGCTCCCGCCAACTGACGCAAGGTCAGCCCCTGAAATGCAAAAGGCCTCCAGTGCGAGCTGGAGGCCTTTCTCATGCTGGTGCCCGGCGACCTACTTTCTGGTGACGTCCAGGAAGCGTGTACGGTTGACGCCGCGAGCCGTGTGCATCCAGTTGGACACGTAGGGCTTCACGAGCGGCCTGATGTACTGGTAGCAGCACGGAGCAACGGCCGCGTCGTTCAGCAGCAGCTGCGCCGCCTGTCCCAGCAGCTTGCCACGCTTGGTGACGTCCTTCTCGAGATCGGCAGCGGCCATGAGCTTGTCATAGGCAGGATTGTTGTAGCCGGGATAGTTCAGGCCCGTGTTGGTGCTCTGGAACAGGAAGAGCACGCTCTGCGCATCGTTGTAGTCGAAGACCCATCCGGCATTGCCCATCTGGAAATTGCCGGTCTTCAGCAGGTCGTAGTGGATGGCGAACTCCTTCGCCTGCAGCTCGACCTGGACGCCGACCATCTTCCACATGGCCTGAAGCGCGATTGCATAGCGCCGCGTGTCGGGTCGGTTGATGTAGTTGTACGAGAGCTTCAGCGGCTTGCCGGGGCCGTAACCTGCCTCGGCGAGAAGGCGCTTGGCCTCCGCGCGGCGGTCAGCCATCGACTTTCCGGCCCACGGGGTCTTTGCCGACAGGTCGACATTGGCCAGTCCCGGCGGCAGGATGGAATTCGCCTCAAGGCCAAAGGCGCCAAAATAAACGTCGCGCTGCACCGTGGCCTGATCGATGGCGTAGCCAAGCGCCAGGCGGACGCGACGGTCGGCAAGGGGCCCGCTGCGCATGTTGAACACGGTGTAGAGAACGCGCAGGCCGGGATACTTGCGGGCTTCCTTCGGGATGTTGGTCGACAGCCAGCGGAACTCCGTCAGCGGCCAGCGCTCCAGCGTATCCAGCTCCCCGGCGCGATAGCGCTTGAACGCCGCCGCTTCATCTGCCGTGGGGTAGAAGGTCACTTCATCGATCTTGACGTTGGCATTGTCGAAGAAGAGCGGATTGCGGACCAGCTTGATGTGGTCATTCGGCCGGCGCGCCGCGAGCTTGTACGGGCCGTTCGAAACCATGACACCCGGCTTTGTCCAGTCCTTGCCCGACTTCTCGACGACGTGCTTTGGAAGCGGGAACGTCGTGTAGTGCGTCAGCATTTCGGGCAGGTAGGGCGCCGGATGCTCCAGCGTGATCACGAACGTCTTCGGATTGGGGGCAGAGACGCCAAGCTGGTCTGTCTTCAGCTTCCCGGTGCTGACCTGTTCCGCGTTCTTGATCGGGAACATGATGCTGGCGTACTCGGAGGCGATGACCGGATCAAGCACGCGCCGATACGCGAACACGAAGTCGGCAGCGGTGACGGGCTTGCCGTCCGACCATTTGTGATCCCGCAGTGTAAACGTCCACGTCAGGCCGTCCTTGGATGTCTCGACCTTCTCGGCGGCGCCCAGCACCGCCTTGCCGTTGACGTCCTCCGTGTAGAGCCCGATGAACATGTCCCCGAGGATCTGGTTCTCGGGATCTCCCGAGGCCTGATGGGGATCCAGTCCCTTGGGTTCAGCGCCATTGCCCCGGTTCAGGTACTTGGCGGCCGACGCGGGGACCACCGCCACGGCCAGCGCAAGGAACGCGCCCAGCAGTCTCTGACGCCACAATCCGTTCGACTTCTTCATGTTATCTCCACACCTCGTGCCTGAGGCACCTTAGTTGTTCCACCACCTTGACCAGGCCTCTGCGCTGAACCACGAGGCCAGCCAGTCAAGGAAACTCTCCTGCTGTTCAGCGTCTTCCTCCGGAAGGATCGTTGGTGACTTGGACCTGTCGCCAATGTCCAGCCATCGGGTGCGGTTCACGTCCCGCGGATTGCTGACCCAGTTCATGACATACGACTTTACCAGATGGCGCTGGTAGGGAAACAGCAGTGGAACGGCCGGCAGGTCGCCAATCAACTGTGCGTGAGCATTGCCAAGCAGCAAGGCGCGCTTTGCGCTGTCGGGTTCCTTGTCCGCATCGCGCAACAGGTCCTCGAAGATTTCACTGGAGTACCATGAGGAATTCAGTTGCTCGGCGGCGGTCTGGAACGTGAAGAACAGGTTTTTCGCGTCGTTGTAGTCCAGCGCCCACGTATTGTAGGCCGCCTCGAAGTCGTGAACCTCAAGCAGGTTCCAGTGCACCTTGGCTTCGCTGGCCTGCAGTTCGACCTGGATGCCGACAGCGCGCCACATGGCTTGCAGGGCGACGGCGGCCTTCTTGATGTCGGGCACGTTGATGTAGCGATAGGTGAACTTGAGGGGAGCCGACGAGTTGAAGCCGGCAGCCGCCAGGATCTTGCGGGCTTCCTTCTGTCGCTCCTGGATCGGCACATCGTGCCAGGGGACCTTCGCGCCCAGGTCGACGTTCGCCGTTCCCGGCGGCAGGAAGCCGAAGGCAGCCTCGCCATAGACATCGAGCAGCACGCGCTTGGCGAGCGCTGCGTTGTCGATGCTCATGGCGACAGCCTTGCGCACATTGTAATCGTCGAACGGCTTGCGCTTGAGGTTGAAGGAAATGAAATTGATGGTGAGTTGGGGGATGCGCCTCACTTCATCCGGAATATGCGTCTTGAGCCACTGGTATTCGGTCGTGGGCCAGCGTTCCTGGGTGTCGAGTTCTCCGGCACGGAAACGCTTGAGTGCGGTGTTGTCGTCGTCGCTGGGATAATAGAACACTTCATCGATGTTGACGTTGGCTGCATCATAGAAGCGCGCGTTCTTGATCAGCTTGATATGGTCGTGAGGCCTCCATTCGCTCAGGACATAGGGGCCGTTCACGACCATCTTGCCGGGTCGGGTCCACTCGCTTCCAAACCTCTCCAGATAGGATTTTGGGACAGGGAAGGTGGTGTAGTGGGTCAGCAGTTCGGGAAGGAACGGGGCTGCGTGTTCCAGCGTGATGACGAGCGTTGAGGGATTGGGGGCGCTGACGCCAAGACGCTCCTTGCGCACCTTTCCCTTGTTGAAGGCCTGTGCATTCTTGATCGGGTAGAGGACGGAGGCGTACTCGGCTGCTGTTTCCGGCGCCAGCACGCGCTGGAAGGCAAACACGAAGTCATTGGAGGTGACAGGCTTGCCGTCCGACCAGTTATGGGGGCGGATCCTGAATGTCCACGTGAGCCCGTCTGGTGAAGTCTCGGCGCTTTCCGCTGCGCCGAGAACAGGCTGCCCGTTCTTGTCTTCGGTATAGAGGCCCATCAGCATGTCGCCGATGACGTTGTTTTCGGCCGTCATGATTGCGCGATGCGGATCCAGGCTGTACGGCTCCGCCCCGTTTCCGCGCTTCAGGACCTTCGAAGCATCTGCCGAGGCGGCAGACAGGAAAGAGACGGCGATGACAGCCGCAAGCAGGCGAAACAGAACAGACGGCATGAATTCAGGCCTCCGTGTCCAACAGTCAGAATCGGGATTGGTACCCAATGCGCTGATTTATCAGCGCATCAGGAATTCCACCACTTGCTCCAGGCCTCGGCGCTGAACCACGAGGACAGCCATCCCCAGAACCCGCCGCCTTCTTCAGAAACCGTCCCGCCCTGCGTCTTGGGGCCCAGATCCATCCAGCGGGTGCGGAAGATCGCACGCGGATTCTCCACGTAGTTCTTCACGTAGGGTTTCACGAGCGTTCGCTCATAAAGGTAGAACGTGGGGGCGACGGGAATGTCCTTGAGCAGCGCCGCGTGCGCGTCATCCAGAAGCTGGCCGCGCTTGGCGGCGTCCGGCTCCCGGTCCGCGCGGCTCATCAGGTCGTCGTACACCGGGTTCTTGTAGCCGGGATAGTTCTGCTGGATGGTCGAGCTCTGGAACAGGTAGAGGATGTTCTTGGCATCGCTGTAGTCGAACACCCAGGCGGCGTTGCCGGCCTGGTAGTTCTTGGTTTTCAGGTTGTCATAGTGGACCTTGGGTTCGCCAGGCTGAAGTTCCATCTTCACGCCGATCTGCTTCATCATGGCCTGGACGGCAACGGCGGATCGCTTCGCATCAGGTGTGGAGATGTAGCTGTAGGTGAAAGTCAGCGGGTTGTTGGGCCCATAACCGGCTTCCGCGAGCAGGCGCTTTGAATCTTCGCGTCGCTCCTCGATTGTCATGTTGGCGTAGGGCATGCGCGCGTCGTTCTTGACGCCGGCAAGGCCGGGCGGAAGCATCGATACGGCTTCCTTTCCGTACACACCGAAAAACACGCCCTGCTCGATCACGCGGCGGTCGATGGCCTGCGCAACGGCGCGCCGGACGCGCGCATCGTTGAACGGCTTCTTGGTCATGTTGAATGTCCAGTAGCCGACGGAGAGGTATGTGAACTTTCGTGCCTCGGTCGGAATGTTTGACTGGAGCCACTTGTATTCCGTCAGCGGCCAGCGCTCGTTGATGTCGATCTCGTTGGCGCGATACCGCTTCAGGGCCACGAGGTCATCCTCGATCGGGTAGAATGTCACCTTGTCGATCTTGACGGTGTCGGCTTCGTAGAATTTCGGGTTCTTCTGCAGCGTGATGTGGTCGTGCGGACGCCATTCGAGGAGCGTGTAGGCGCCGTTTGAAACAAGGTTGCCTGGCTTCACCCAGTCGCTGCCGAGCTTTTCGACAACATGCTGCGGCAGCGGGTACGTGGTGTAGTGCGTGAGGAGTTGCGGAAGGTAGGGCGCAGGGTTCTCCAGGTCGATCACCAGCGTCATTGGATCCGGCGCGCTGACGCCGATCTTCTTGACGTCCACCTTCCCATAGCTCGCCGCTTCGGCATTCTTGATCGGGTAGAGCAGTTCGCGGTACTCGGCAGCGGTAACCGGATCGAGGATGCGACGAAGCGCAAACACGAAGTCGTTCGCGGTCACGGGCTTGCCGTCTGACCACGTGTGCGGGCGGATCTTGAACGTCCAGCGCAGGCCATCCTTCGACGTCTCGACGGACTCGGCGGCGCCGGGAATGGGGGAGCCGTCTGCGGCTTCGGTATAGAGGCCGAGGAACATGTCCCCGATAATGTGGTTCTCCCAGGTGCCAGTCGCGCGGTGCGGGTCGAGGCTCTTCGGCTCTCCGGCATTTCCGCGGTAGAGATGGCTTTCGGCGGAAGCAGGCGCGGACGCCAGCAGCGCTGCCGAGAGCGCGAGCGATGGCAGGATCGTCGCAACGGAAAGGATCCCGCGCGGATTGGGCCAGAGAGTCATGTGTCTACCTCATGGGTGCTGGCATGTGTGGTGCCCGGGCGCCAGGGTGCGCGGCCGGACCTGAATGCCTTCTGAATGCGCCAATCTCGCCGATTGCCGTGGGATTTCAAGGTATTTCTGCCCGGAAATTGTCTTTGGCCGCCCCCCTGAAGTCATGTACCCTCGGCTGGCCTGTTCAGGGGAGGCATCGGGGTCCCGAAAGGACCTTTTCTTGGGAAAATCAAGCGGTAGGGAAATGAGATCAGTTTTGCTGGCCGTCGTGGCCATTATGGGTGTGGGCGCAGCGCAGGCGAGCCCGGCGCGGGATGCGCTGACGGCTGTCGCCAAGTGTGCGGAAATCGCGGGCACGGCAGAGCGGCTGCAGTGCTTTGACGCCGCCGCGACGGCGGCAAAGAACGTCCTGTCCGAGGCGGACCGTCAGGCCCAGGCGCAAAAGCAGGAAGAAGAGTCCGAAGGCGGCGTGCTGGCGTGGTTCGGTTTCGCTCCGGAAGAAAAGCCGGTGACCAAGCCGGAAGATTTCGGCATCACGCCCAGGGCCGAGGACCGTCCGGGCGCGCCGAAGGAGATCACGGAAATTTCGGCCAAGGTGCTTGAGTACGCAAAGAACGCCCACGGCAAGTCGATTTTCATCCTCGACAATGGCCAGGTCTGGAGACAGGTGGACGGGGACACTTCCGAGTTCTACTACCGCTCGGCCGATGGACCGATGAGCGTTCGCATCGAGAAGGCCATCATGGGCAGCTTCTCGCTGTATGTGGATGGCAAGTCCATGAAGCTGAAAGTCCGCCGCATCAAGTAGCAGGCGAACGATCCGGTTCAGGACGGGAAGTGGCAGGCAACCACGTGCCCGTTCTGGCCGCCGCGCGTTTCGAGCGCAGGCACTTCCTCGGCGCATTTCGGCTTGGCGATGGGACAGCGCGTCCTGAACACGCAGCCTGACGGCGGATTGATGGGCGAGGGCAGGTCACCCTCAAGCACGATCCGCTTCTTTCCCGCCTCGATTTCAGGATCCGGTACCGGCGCCGCCGACAGCAGGGCCTGCGTGTAGGGATGGCGCGGGTGGCCCAGCAGGTCTGCGCCGTCGGCCAGCTCCATGACCTTTCCCAGATAGAGAACAAGCACGCGATGGCTGACATGCCTGACGACCGCCAGGTCATGGCTGATGAAGATGAACGCGACGCCCGTGTCGTTCTGGAGGTCGGCGAGCAGGTTGATGATCTGGGCGCGGATTGACACGTCCAGCGATGAAACGGGTTCGTCCGCCACGATCAGCTTGGGCTTGAGGATCATCGCGCGCGCAATGCCGATGCGCTGGTTCTGCCCGCCGGAAAACTCATGCGGGTAACGGTTGATCATCTGAGGCAGCAGTCCGACCTTTGACATGATCTCGCGTACGCGGGCCTTGCGGTCATCGGCCGACAGTTCCGGCTCGAAGGTCATCAGCGGCTCGGCGATGATGTCGCCGGCGGTCATCCTGGGATTGAGGCTCGCCAGCGGATCCTGGAACACGATCTGCATTTCCCGCCGGCGCGGCTTCATCTGCGCGCGGGAAATGCCGGCAATGTCCTTGCCGAGCCAGACGATCCGTCCGGACGTGGACTTGATGAGCTGCAGCACGGCGCGTCCGACCGTCGACTTGCCCGAGCCGGACTCGCCCACGATGCCGAGCGTCTCGCCCGCATGCACGTCAAACGAAACGCCGTCCACGGCCTTGAGCGCACGGGACCTCCCGAACAGGCCCTTTCCATGGACCGGAAAATGGACCTTGAGGTCCTTGACGGAAAGGATGACTTCGCCGCTGCTCATCGGATCACTGCACCTTTGCTGTCAAATCCCTTGAGGTGGCAGGACTTGGCCCGCCCGGGGGCAAAACCCGTCAGCACGGGACGCTCTGCGATGCACCTGTCGAACACGAACTCGCAGCGCTCCTGGAACGTGCAGCCCTTGGGCAGGCGCTGGAGGTTGGGCGGATGGCCCGGAATGGCCGAGAGGCGTTCCTCGCCGGCCTTGTCCAGGCGCGGGATCGAGTTCACGAGGCCGCGCGTATAGGGATGCTGCGGGTCGTGGAAGATCTGGTTCACGTTCGCGGTCTCGCAGAACTCGCCCGCATACATGACCATGACGCGGCTGCAGAGGCCGGCAACGACCCCGAGATCGTGCGTGATCATGATGATCGACATCTTGTCCTGGGAGCGGAGTTCCTGGAGCAGGTCGAGGATCTGCGCCTGGACGGTCACGTCGAGGGCCGTGGAAGGTTCGTCCGCAATAAGAAGCTCCGGCTCGCAGATCAGCGCCATGGCGATCATCACGCGCTGGCGCATGCCGCCCGAGAACTCGTGCGGGTACTGGTCGATGCGCCGCTTCGCATCCGGAATTTTCACGCGATCGAGGATCTGAACGGCGCGGGCGCGCGCGTCCGTCTCCGACATGCCCTTGTGCAGGACGAGAACCTCGGTCAGCTGCCGGCCGATCTTGAGATGCGGCGTCAGCGAGGTCATCGGATCCTGGAAGATCATCGTCATGCGCGAGCCGCGGATCTTGTTCAGCTTCGCGCGCGGCATGCCGATCAGTTCCTCGCCGCGGAACTTGGCGCTGCCGGTGGCCTTGCCATTCGCGGCGAGGAGACCCATGACGGCCATGAAGGTCTGGCTTTTGCCCGAGCCGGACTCGCCCACGACGCCGACGCAGTCACCTTCCTCGATGTCGAAGTTGAGGTGGCTGACGGCCGACACTTCTCCCTCGGGAGTGCTGAAGCGGACCGTGAGGTCCTTGACGCTGAGAATGGCTGCCATGGTGTTCGCGCTCCCTCAGCGGTCCTTGGGATCGAGGGCGTCGCGAAGCCCGTCACCAATGAAGTTGAAACAGAACAGCGTCACCGCCATGAACAGCGCCGGGAAGATGAGCATCCAGGGATAGGATTCCATCTGGTCCTTGCCATCGGCAATCAGCACGCCCCACGAGGTGAAGGGCTCCTGCACGCCAAGGCCAAGGAAGCTCAGGAAGCTCTCGGTGAGGATCACGGCCGGGACGGTCAGCGTCACGTAGACGATGACGGGGCCGATGACGTTCGGAAGGATGTGCCGGCGGATGATGTCGCTCGTCGCAACACCCGACGCTTCGGCCGCCTCGATGAACTCCTTGCGCTTGATCGACAGGGTCTGGCCGCGGACGATGCGCGCCATGGTCAGCCACTCGACCGCGCCAATCGCCACGAACATCAGCAGGTAGTTGTTGCCGAAAACGACGACCAGGATGATCACGAAGAAGATGAAGGGCAGGGCATAGAGGATGTCGACGAAGCGCATCATCAGGTTGTCGATGCGGCCGCCCACGAAGCCCGCGGTTGCGCCGTACAGCACGCCGATCACGAGTGCCACGAATGTGGCCACGAAGCCGATGGCCAGCGAAACGCGGCCGCCCATCATCACGCGGATGAACAGGTCGCGGCCATTTGCATCGGTTCCGAAAAGATGTCCCTGGCCAACCGCTGTCGGACACATTTCTTCCTGGCTGCCGAACAGGGCGGTCATGCCGAGATAGTCCGGCGGCGGACAGGAAATCCGGTCAAAATAGGCTTCGTCAAACGGATGGGGCCAGAAGTTCGGCATGATCACCGAAACGAGGCCAATCGAGGCCAGGATGATCATGGAGGCAACGGCGGCCTTGTTGGCGAACAGGCGGCGGCGCGCGTCCTGCCAGAGGCTCCGTCCCTTGATTTCCTGCATGGGTTGGGCGGTGGCCATCATTCGTACCTGATCTTCGGGTCAAGCAGGCCGTAGAGCACGTCTGCGACCAGGTTGAGGAGGATGACAAGCGAGGCGTAGAGGATCACGACGCCCATCACGAGCGTATAGTCGCGCTGGAGCGCGCCATTGATGAAGTACTTGCCGATGCCCGGCAGGTTGAAGATCTGCTCGACCACGAGGGAGCCCGTCACGATGCCGGCGGTGGCGGGTCCGAGATAGCTGATCAGCGGCAGGATGGCGGCGCGCAGCGCATGCCGCGTGATGACAAGGCGCTCGGGAAGTCCCTTGGCACGTGCCGTCCTGACATAGTTGGAGCGCAGCACTTCGATCATGCTGCCGCGCGTCAGGCGCGAGATGACGGCGATCTGCGTGAGCGACAGGCTCAGGATCGGCAGCACCATGTTCTGGAGCGCGCCTTCGTTCCAGCCGCCAACCGGCAGCCATCCGAGGTTCACGCCCAGGATCAGCGTCAGGATCGGCGCCATCACGAAGCTCGGTACCGTGATGCCCACCATGGCGATGGTCATGATTGAATAGTCGCTGAGCTTGTTCTGCCGAAGCGCGGCGATGGTGCCCAGGCCCATGCCGATGAAGGCCGCAAGCAGCATGGCCGAAATGCCGAGAATGGCGCTCACGGGGGCGCCGTCCTTGATCAGCTCGGCGACCGTGAAGTCCTTGTACTTGTAGGAAGGGCCAAAGTCGCCGGCCAGCAGCTTTCCGAGGTAGCCGCCGAAGCAGCGCGACTGCCGGCCCTGATCATTGACATATTTCTCGCCGTCATAGGTAAGCCCGACCTTTGCAGCCTCCGGGGCAATGCCTTTGTGGTCGCCGGAAATGAACGCCTGGCAGACCAGCGGGTTGACGTCGACGAACTGCTGCAGCAGCGGCTTGTCGAGGTCATAGGCGGCCAGGATGTTCTTCTCGATCTCCGGAGGCAGCTTGCGCTCCTGGTCGAAGGGACCGCCTTTCGCCATCCTCATGAGGAAGAAGGCCATGATGATGATGATGAGAAGGGTGGGAATGGCGCCCAGCAACCGGCGCACGATGAAACGCAGCATGTCGACCGATGATTCCCTACCTCAGCAACGCTTCACGCATACATACCAGTTGCAGCACGAAATATCTCGCGCTTCGCTTGATCCCCGTGAGGGCGTGCGGAAACTCCGGGACGGCAGGGAAAAAGTCAATGTGCCGAACCTGCCGGTAACTTGTATTTTATCAGTGAATTCATGGCGTTAAGGACCTTGCGGCGGCAGCGCTGCAGAACCCTGAGCACGCGCAGCATTTCGGGGGACGCGGTGATGGCAGGCATTGGGTCGCCGTAAACCAAAGGCGTCCTTAAGCGGAAGCGACGGCCCGTGGGCCTTCTCGCCCCGAAGCCGCGCGCGCCCGCGCCGGCGAATGGCTTTTGACGCTTACATTGCGTGAATTCTGGTCCAGGCCGCCAGGCACGCAAGTTTTTGCTCCTTGCGCCAGGGCCGGCCAGCGCTGGCGCCGAGCACTTTCATCCGCGCGTCGATCTCGCTCGGTGAAAGCGCAAGCACCTGTGAAGCCAGGGCGGGCAGGGATTTCTCATCGATGTCCGAGGCAGGCAGGCGCGTCCTCTTGAATGCCTCGCGCATGGCCTCTCGCACCGCAAGCCCTTCCGCCACGGGCGGGTGTCCGGGGTCCATCAGGCTGTAAGCGAGGAGGTCATCCATCCATCCGGCGCGATTTACGAGCAGGCAGGCCTCGCCAACGACAAGCTGCCGTGCCTTCAACGCCGCAACGATGGCCCGAAGGCCGGCCACCGCGAGTTCTTGCTGCCGCTTGCGTCCCGCAGTCACGACGGCCTTCGCCGCTGCCGAAGCGCCTCCATCCTTCAGCCGGGGCATGGCCGCCGCCACGTGATAGGGCTCAAGTGACCCGCGATCACGCTCATCCGCCGTCGTCAGAAATGTCGACAGCACCACCCGCGGACCCGTCTTGTCCTCGGCCACCGCCACGACAACGGCGCCACCGCGCTGACACCTGACACCCAGAACCAACCCGCGACCACTCATCCCCGAACCTTGGCCTGTAACAGTGACACCATAATCCGATCCGCGATTCACTCAAGACTCCGACCAGGGCTGATGACGCGCTGCGCTGGCCAGGGCAGCCAGGGGCTCCAACAGAGGTACCCACAATAAGCCGGATCAGGGCGCTTGAACCTGAATAATGTTCCTGTTATGTTCTTTTCTGGAATTCAACAGCCGCCATCAGGCCCCGTGCCCGCAAGGCGCGGCGACACCACAAGGAAATCCCGATGTCCACCAATGCCGCTCTCAACTTCGCGATCGTGTCCTCCAATCCACACATTGGCACAAACACTGCGCCACCCGCGGAAAGCGCGGGCCTGTCCCCGGCGGAAGTGCTGTTCCTCGAACTGCTGTCGGAAGGTGCCAGTGTCTCTGCAGCCTGTGAGCGCGCGGGCATTCCGCGGCGCTCGGCGTACAATCGTCGTCGCGACGACCAGGCATTCCGGGAGCGATGGGACGAGTCCCTCCGCATGGCTGCCGACATGCTGGAAGACGAGGCCGACCGCCGCGGCCGCGATGGTTGGAGCGAAGACGTCTATTATCGGGGGCAGGTTGTCGGCAGGCGCCAGCGTTACTCGGATCGCATGCTGATGTTTCGTCTCAGGGCACTGAAGCCCGAGATGTACAAGGGCATTTCCTGAGCCCGCCACTCACGCTGCCCGCACAAGGTGCCGGTACGTCCAGGACGTTTCGAAGCCGAGCGAATGGTAGAGCGGGATGGCTGCGGCGTTGGCCTGCTCCACCTGCAGCCAGGCCCGTCGCGCCCCCATCGCGTGAGCCCTTGAAAGGAGAGACGCACTGAGCGCCCGCGCAAGCCCCTGCCGCCGTCCGTCGCGCCCGACATAAATGCCGTGCAGCCCCGCCCAGCCACGCTCGACCGACGCCACGCCAACCGCCATCACGGTGTCCCCGGAAGTGACCGACGCCCACAGGGTCGGCACCGCGATCAGCCGGTGCTGCGCCGCCAGGATCGACGCCTCGTTCGCAGGAAGCCCGCGCAAACGCGACGCTGCAAGCGGCCAGGCCTCCTCGAATACCTGCGAAAGCCTCACGCGAGGGTCAGCCTCTCGCGGACCCAGTTCTGCCACCATCACGTTCGTCGGCGCTTCCACCGAGTATCCGCGCCCGAGCAGGATTGCTTCCAGGTCGGGTTCCGACAGTGGCGTGAGACGGAACACCGACCGCATGCCCCACGAACCGTACAGCGCCTCGCACGCGGCGACGCGGTCAGTCAGCGCCATCCGCCCCGCGGTCAGCGTGTTGACCGAATTCACGCGCCTCGAAATCCCGCCCGTCCGCCGTACCAGCCAGCCATCGAGGTGCACGCTGGCCAGCGACGGCCACGCATTGAAGTTCAGCTCTTCGAGCAGCCGGACGTGGTTGGCGGAAGCGCCTGGCTCAGCCAAGGAGTTCTCCCATCTCAACAACCCGATGCTGCGCGGCCGACATTTCCGCCGCCATGCCCATCAGCACGGCCCAGTATCCATCCTCTGCCGTAACCTGCACCGGCGTGCCATGCTTGATGGCGCTGAGGAACGCCTGGTGCTGGTAATAGCTGGCGCCATGATGCGTGCCAGCTTTCAGCGCCACGTCGTCCACCGCAACATGTGTCGTGACAGGACCCTTGGGCGAGCGGGGGCTGAAAACCAGGTTCCCGTCGGGAATGAACACTTCAAGCTTGCCTGTGTCGCCTACTGCCGCGATCTCTTCCTGGTTCTTCGATCCCTCGGCGAACATGCAGAGGTCCAGCATCGCGCGCACGCCATTCTCGAACTCGACGACCGTGTAGGAGTTGTCGATGATGTCGGGCTTCTTCCCGTCATAGCGCTCGTCCTGGTGGTTGACGTCCATGGCGCCCGAGCAGAACACCCGCACGGGTTTCGCCTTCACGATCAGGCGCATGAGGTCGAAGAAGTGGCAGCATTTTTCCACCATCGTGCCGCCCGTGTTCTTCGAGAAGCGGTTCCAGTCCCCGACCTTTTTCAGGAACGGAAACCGGTGCTCCCGGATCGCCAGCATCTGCAGGCGACCAATGCGCCCCGCATGCACGTCCTCGATGAAGCGGGCGGCCGGCGGCATGTAGCGATACTCCATGCCCACCCAGAAGACGCCCTTGTGATGGCGCGCGAGGTCGCGCACTTCCCGGACATCCTCCAGCGTGGTGGCCAGCGGCTTCTCGCAGAGGACGTGCTTGGAAGTCTTCAGCACGTCGCGCAGCACCTCGGCATGCGTGAAGTTCGGCGACGAGATCAGGACGGCATCAATCGAAGGGTCGGCCAGCATGGCCTGCCGGTCGGGATAGACCTTGACCCGGTCCCGAAGCCCGTCCCCCAGAAACGCCTGCGCCAGCTGGATGGACTGTGGCGTCGGATCCGTGATCCCGGCGATCTCGGCATCCGGCATGAGTTTCAGGTTGTTGATGTGCTCGTAGCCCATCATGCCGGTACCGATCAGCCCATATCGGACCTTGCTCATCATTCCCTCCGCCGCGCACAGTTCCAGCCTTGTCACAGGCTGCCAATCCAAGCCAAATACACCAAACCTGATCGCACAGGGAACCATGGGAAACCAGGATAGACGCAGTCTCGGGCGCTCGGCCCTCGAAGTTGGCCCGCTGGCCTATGGCCTCTGGCGTTTTGTGGGGTCGGACGTCCGCTCGGCCGCGAAGCGCATCCATGCCGCGCTGGAGGCCGGCATGAACCTGATCGATGTCGCGGCCGTCTACGGTCTGGACTGGGGAGGGCAGGCGTTCGGGGAATCCGAAACACTGCTGGGCAAGGTGCTCGCGCAGGAACCCGGCCTGCGATCCCGCATGGTACTCGCCACGAAATTCGGCATCACCCCGGGAATTCCCTATGACTCCAGCCGGGATGCCGTCATCGCCTCCTGCGAGGATTCACTGCGCCGCCTGCGAACCGATGTCATTGACCTGTTCCAGGTTCACCGGCCCGATGTGCTGACACACCCGGCCGAACTCGCCGATGCGCTGGGAACGCTGCGCCGGCAGGGCAAGATCCGTGAAGCGGGTGTCTCTAACTACAATGCAAGGCAGACCATACTGCTGCAGCAGTACCTGGACTTTCCGCTGGCGACGCTGCAGCCGGAGTTCTCGGCCCTTGCGGTGGAGGCCGCATTCGACGGAGTGCTCGACTTTGCAGTCTCTCGCGACATGACCCCGCTGGCCTGGTCACCCTTGGCCGGCGGACGCCTGGCAACAGGCGGGGATGGCGCAGATCCCGCTGTGCGCCGCGTGAGTGCGCGCCTTGACGAACTGGCGGGACACCATGCAACCACCCGCACGGCAGTCGCGCTGGCCTTCGTGTTGCGCCATCCCTCGAAACCCATTCCGATCATCGGCACCCAAAGCGTCGAGCGCATTGCGTCGGCCACCGACGCGCTGCGCATCAGCCTGACACGCAGTGAATGGTATTCGCTGGTTGTTGCCGCCCGCGGAGAGCCCCTGCCATGAAGCCCTGCGAAGTCTCCTGGTTCTCGGCCCTCTGCGATGACGACTATGAATTCCTCGGTGTGCCCGACGCGGCCCTGAAGGCGAGCTACGAACATTGCCGCAGCATCGTGCTCGCCGCCGAGAAAGGCGGTTTCGACAACATCCTGCTGCCCTCTGGCTATGCGCTGGGCATTGACACGGTCGCTTTCGCTGCAGCCATGGCGCCGCAGCTCAGTCGCATGCGCCTCCTCGTCGCCGTGCGCTGCGGCGAAGTCTGGCCGCCGCAACTGGCGCGTCAGCTCGCGACACTCGACCAGATGCTCGGCGGCCGCCTGACCATCAACATCATCTCCAGCGAAATGCCGGGAGAGGTCCTGGCCTCTGCACCCCGCTATGGCCGCACGGTCGAGATCATGAAGCTCCTGAAGGCGGCACTGGACGGCGAGCGTCTGAAGCTCGACGGCCAGCATTATCGCTTCGACCTCGATCCGCCCGGTGCCCGCACGGTCTCCGGCAAATGCCCTCCGCTCTACTTCGGCGGTCTGTCCGAAGATGCGCGTGAGGCCGCCGCCGAAGCCGCCGATGTCTACCTGATGTGGCCCGACCGCCTGCCCGAAGTGAAGGCAATCATCGCCGACATGACGGCGCGCGCCGCGAAGAAGGGGCGCAGGCTGAAGTTCGGCTATCGCGTCCACGTGATTGTCCGCGAGACCGAAGCCGAAGCGCGCGCATGGGCACGTCGCCTCGTGTCGCGCCTTGACGCAGACACCGGCGAGGCGATCCGCAAGCGCTCGCTCGACCACGCCTCGGTGGGCGTGCGCCGCCAGGCGGAAATCCGCGAGGCCGCCGATGATGAAGGCTTCACGGAAGAAAACCTGTGGACCGGCATTGGCCGCGCCCGCTCAGGCTGCGGCGCGGCGATCGTGGGCGATCCCGGCCAGGTGCTGAAGAAGCTGAATGCCTATCGCGAGCTCGGCATCGAGGCCTTCATTCTCTCCGGCTACCCGCACAGGCAGGAATGCGACCTCTTCGCGAAATACGTCCTTCCCCACATTCCTCATGCTCCATTGGAGATCTGAATGAGTGGCCCACTCGACGGCGTGCGCGTGATCGACCTGTCGGCGATCATCTCCGGTCCCATGGCAACGCAGATCCTTGCGGACCAGGGCGCCGACGTGATCAAGGTCGAAGGGCCGGGGCCGGGTGATCTCGTGCGCTATCTCGGGCCACAGCGCAATGGCGTGAATGCGATGTTCACCGCCGTCAACCGCAACAAGCGCGCGATCGTGCTCAACCTGAAGGCGCCCGAGGGCCGCGAAATCCTCATCGAGCTCGTGAAGACCGCAGATGTCTTCGTCGAGAACTTCAGGCCAGGCGCCATCGAGAGGCTCGGACTGGGTTACGCGACGCTCAAGGCCATCAATCCGGGACTTGTCTACGTTTCCATGTCGGGATTTGGCGACACGGGACCTTACGCCAGGCGCCGCGTCTATGATCCCGTGATCCAGGCGACGTCCGGTTTCTCCGATACCCAGAAGAACGCCGTTACGGGAGAGCCCCAGCTCATCCAGACGCTGGCCTGCGACAAGACCATGGCCATCACGGCCGCGCAGGCCATCACGGCGGCGCTCTATGCGAAGGCGAGGGGGAAGGGCGGCCGTCTCGTCGAGATCAACATGCTCGACAGCGCGATCGCATTCCTGTGGCCGGATTCGTTCTACAATCTTGTCTTCGAGGGAGATTTCAATCGCTCGCCGGACTTCTCCAGCTTCTACTCCATCCGCAAGACGCGCGACGGATACATCACCATGCTTGCCATCTCCGACGATGAGTTCCGCGCCACCTGCCGCGCGATCGGACGCCCCGAGATAGCCGAAGACCCGCGCTTCAGGACGGTGATGGACCGCATGCAGAACGCCAGGGTCATGACGGAAATGATCTCTGAAGTGGTGGCAGGCTACGCAACCGCCGAGATCACGGCACGCCTCGAGGCAGAAGACGTTCCCCACGCAAGGGTACTGAAGCGCGAGGAAGTCCTGTCAAACGAGCAGGTGCAGGTGAATGGCTCCATAGGCGCGCTCGACGATCCGCGCGCAGGCCGCATGCGCGTCGCGCGCAGCCCCGCAAGGTTCGACGGCGAACCCTTGCCCTTCCGCCGCCCGGCACCAGCGCTGGGAGAACACACCAACGAGGTCTTGCAACAGATTGGAAAAAGCGATGCCGACATTGCCCGGTTGCGCAACGCGGGTACCGTCGCCTGAACTTACTTCACCATCCGCCTGTCCGGGATGATCACCTGGTCGATCAGCGCCTCCGCGGCCTTGCGTTCCACCTGGCCGTCGA
>CAZYFM010000024.1:26835-33288 GCA_964646885.1 uncultured Flavobacteriaceae bacterium | reverse complement strand
ATGAAGTGGGTATGGGTGCACTCCATGCGTTTCCAGCCGCGCGGGGAAGCTGTGTATGGCGAGGCACAGCTCGACTATCACATTTGGGAGCGCTACCTGGCGCATTGCAGCAGCCTTCATGTGGTCGGACGAGGCCCGGAGCCAGATACGCGCATGCACGCGAAGTATGTCAGGGCCTGCAGCGGCCCGCGCGTAACATTCTCGATGCTGGAGGGCATCAACTCCCTTAGTGAGCTGCTGGAAAACTCTGCGAGTGTCGCTGATGAGTTGGAAAAGATCATCCGGTCCGCAGACGGTGTCATTGCCCGCCTGCCGTCGGAGCACGGTCTGGCTGCAGCTGCGGTTGCAAAAAGGCTCGGGAAGCCGTTGGCAATCGAGCTGGTAGGGTGTGCATTCGATGCGCTGTGGAACCACGGCGATATCCGGGGCAAGGTCTACGCGCCGCTCATGGCTGCGCGGGTGCGTGCGGCGGTTGCAGCGGCGCCTTTCGTTCTTTACGTCACGCGCGAGTTCCTTCAGCAGCGCTATCCAGCGCGCCACATCGTGGGGCGTGCATCGAATGTCGAGATCCCGGGGAATGCCATTGCAGTGTCCGATGTCGAGGTGCCGCTGATCGAAGCGGATGCGGAGAATCGCGCGCAGAAGGTCGGCGAGGATCTACAGATCGGCCTGATCGGAGCATTCCAGAACGAGTACAAGGGGCATGGCACCGCGCTCCTCGCGCTGCGCAAGCTGGCGCAAGACGGATTACCCGCGCGGCTCAGGCTGATCGGCGTTGGAGACCCGACGCGGTGGAATGAGCTGGCGCAGACGCTCGGGGTCTCGGATCGCGTCAGTTTCGAGGGCGTGCTACCGCCCGGCAACGCAGTGATGAATTGGCTGGGAGAACTCGATGTCTACATACAGCCCAGCCTGACCGAAGGGCTGCCGCGTGCGCTGATTGAAGCCATGGCGTCGGGACGGGCGGCGTTTGCGTCCCGGGTTGGCGGTATCCCTGAACTGATTCCTGCGGACTGCCTTCATGGTCCGGGGGACTGGCGGGGTCTTGCATCCTTGCTCGCGCGCGCGGCGAGCGACAGGGTGTGGAGGAAAGAATGTGCGCAAGCCAATCGGATCAAGGCGCAGGAGTATGCAGCCGGGGTTCTTGGTGAAAGGCGCAATCGGTTCTGGGCTCAGTTCGCGGACTACTGTGCCGGGCGTCGGGCTGCGGCGAGGCTGTGCGCATGAAGGTACTGCAGCTTGTAAAGACAAGCATCGGTGCGTCCTGGGCGCTGGAGCAGATGATCGAGCTGCGCCGGCAGGGCATGAGCGTCAGTGTCGTGCTCCCCGGTGAGGGGCCTCTGGTTTGTCGCTATCGGGACCACGGGATTGGGGTGCACTTTGCCGATCTCGATCCCATGACCATTCTCAAGCGCGGGGTTGCCTACCGGAATTCCCTCCGGGAACTGGTCAGCAGCGTCGCTCCGGACGTCATTCACTCCCACTTTGTGCAGACGACCCTGTCTGCAAGGTGGCTGCTGGGGCGTTCCGATGGGCCCCCTCGATTTTTTCAGGTCGCAGGACCGCTTCACCTCGAGAACAGCGTTACAAGAGCCGCAGACCTCCGGTCGTCAGGCGCCCGCGATTATTGGGTCCCGGCCTGCGAACTCTCCAGGCAACTTCTCTTTAGCGGCGGCGTTGAGGCGGAGCGGGTTCGTTTGATCTATCACGGATTGCGAGCCGACCGTTTCGTTCCGCAGGCGCGCGGAACCCTGAGAGACATGCTGGGTGTGGACGCGTCGATCCCCATCATCGGGATGGTTGCCTACATGTATGCGCCCAAGACATATCTCGGGCAGTCTCGCGGACTGAAGGGCCATGAGGACCTCATTGACGCAATGACGCTTCTGCCGCCGCGGTTCGCCAACGCAGTTCTTGTAATTGTGGGCGGCCCTTGGGGTGATCACGCACGGGCTTACGCCGAACGAGTCGTTCGCTACGGGAAGACACGTCTCGGTGACAGGGTGAAATTTCTTGGAACGAGAAACGACGTGCTCGAACTTTATCCAGACTTCGCCGCGGCGGTGCACCCCTCCCACTCGGAGAATCTCGGCGGAGCCGTTGAATCGATGATGATGGAGATCCCGACAATAGCGACACGCACAGGCGGATTTCCGGACATAGTCATCCCGGGAAGGACGGGATGGCTTGCGGGTGTACGCAAGCCCGCCGAGTTAGCAGCTGCAATCACGGACGCACTGGACAATCCGGAACGCGCGAAGGTGCAGGCTGTCGCCGCACGGGAATTTGTCTCGGAGAAGCTTGGCATATCCGGACAGGCTTCCCGCCTCATCCGCTTCTACGACGACGTATTGTCCGGGCGTCAGGCAGTTCCCAAGGCCGCCTGATCATGAACCGACGCCCGCGGAACCGAATTGCAAAGCGCATCCTCGATGTGACCGTGGTTATCCTTGCCGCTCCCGTGGTGCTGCCGACACTCGTCCTCGTGGCCTCGCTGGTTTTCATGTTGATCGGTCGACCGGTGTTTTTCATTCAGGAACGGCCGGGACTTCGCGGCAGACCATTCGGGATGTGGAAATTCCGGACAATGAGCAATGCTCGGGATGGCGACGGAAATCTCCTGCCGGACGAGCGTCGTCTCACGCAGTTTGGCCGAATGCTCCGTGCCACAAGTCTCGATGAACTACCGGAGCTGTGGAACGTACTGAAGGGAGACATGAGCCTCGTGGGCCCGCGCCCCCTTCTGATGGAGTACCTTGACCTCTACTCGCCGGAACAGGCTCGAAGACACGATGTCCGGCCCGGAATAACGGGCTGGGCGCAGGTCAATGGAAGAAATGCCATTTCGTGGGAAGACAAGTTCAGGCTGGACGTATGGTACGTCGACAATTCGAACGTTTGGCTGGATATCAGGATCCTGTTCATGACCATCCGAAAGGTGCTCCAGCGTGATGGCATTTCAGCAGAAGGGCAAGCCACAATGTCGAGGTTTGAAGGAACGCCGAAGTGACAAGGCCTCTGATCATCGTTGGCGCTAGTGGCCACCTCAGGGATTTGACATTCATCCTCGAAAGCAGGCCATCCGAGTGGGACGTAGCCGGTGTCCTGGATGACAATCCAGATCTTCACGGAAAGCTGTGCGCGGGTGCGGTGGTTCTGGGTGATGTTCGCACATGGCCGAGTTACGCAGACCACTGGATGCTCGTGGCGATAGGTTCGCCCAGGGTCCGCAGGCGTGTGGTCCTCTCGATGAGTGGGAAGAATTCCCCTAGGTTTGCGCGCGCGGTTCATGCATCAGCAGCCATCTCGAATTCATCGGTCATCGGAACTGGGGCGATGGTAGGGCCGCATGCGACGATCTCCGCGGAAGTTCACATTGGTGATCATGTCATCATCAACGCCGGAGCCACGATTGCCCACGAGGTGCGCATTGGAAGCTTTGTAACGATTGCGCCGCAGGCAGCTCTGTCGGGAAACGTTGTGGTGGAAGATGGGGTTGAGATCGGAACCGGAGCCCTGGTCCGGCAAGGGGTGCGCCTGGGGAAGGGGGCCATGGTTGGAATGGGGGCGGTTGTCCTCTCCGATGTGCCGGCCAACAGCTGTGTTGTCGGCAATCCGGCCCGCCTTCTACGCAAGTTGCCGGAGTTTGGTGTGTTCAATGACTGATCGCATTTTCCTTTCACCGCCGCATATGAGCGGCGAGGAACTCAGGCTGGTCCAGGAGGCGTTCGGGACAAACTTCATTGCGCCAGCAGGTCCAGCCCTCTCCGGCTTTGAGGGATTGTTCAGGGACGTCACGGGATTCTCGCACTGTGTTGCGCTGTCTTCGGGCACGGCTGCAATGCACCTCGCCCTCAAGGGATTGGACATTCAGCCCGGTGACGAAGTATGGGCGTCAACGCTCACGTTCATTGCCAGCATCGGCCCGGCAGTGCATGAGCGTGCGGCACCGGTTTTCCTCGACAGCGATGAGGATACCTGGACAATGGACCCTAGTCTTCTCGAAGAAGCCCTCGGCATTGCGGCACGCAATGGAAATTTGCCGAAGGCCGTCATTCCGACTGACATCTATGGGCAATCCTGCGATCTCGATCGGATAGTTGCGATCTGCAGGAATCATGGAGTGCCGGTAATCGCGGATTCAGCGGAAGCGGTTGGAGCGGTGTACAGGGGACGACATGCGGGGAAAGGTGCTGCCGCAGCGATCTTCTCGTTCAATGGAAACAAGATCATCACTGCATCGAATGGCGGCATGCTGGCCACTGACAACCCGGAACTGGCGGACATGGCCCGACACCTGGCGACGCAGGCGAGGGAACCTGTCCCGCACTACGAGCACCGGGTAGTCGGTTTCAATTACCGACTGTCCAACATCTGCGCGGCAATTGGATTGGGTCAGTTGCGGGCGCTCGACCAGCGCGTGCAGCGGCGTCGCGAGATATTCTCCAGGTATTTCCGTCATCTCGGCAAGATCGAAGGCGTCTCTTTCATGCCTGAAGCGGATTACGGACAAAGCACGCGCTGGTTGACCGTGATGCAGTTGGACCCGCGCATTATTGCGGCGTCACCAGAAAGCATCAGGCTCAAGCTTGAAGCCCGAAACATCGAAGCCAGACCTGTGTGGAAGCCGATGCACATGCAACCCGTGTTTTCAGAGGCGCGTTACATTGGAGGTCAGGTTGCATCGCGTTTGTTCGAGCGTGGATTGTGCCTTCCGTCAGGTACATCCATGAGTGATGCTGACGTTGATCACGTGTCGGAGATTGTTGCTCTCGCACTCCGCACGCACTGATCGTGCATCAAAAGGAAGCTGTGAATTTTATTCCGCGCCCCATTGCGCATTCGGTGCCTGATGGAGTTAAAGATAGTTCATCAGTTCACGCGAATGGCCAGGGTGAATGACGCCCGGCATTGGAAAGCAGATGCTTTTCGATGCCGGGCTTTTTTTTCGGCGCGTTGCGAGTGATTAGGCGGCTTTCGAGGCGTTGAGCTTCGTTTCCCAGCCAAGGGCTGATTCAACGATCGCCTCGATGGAGGCATGCGCCGGCGACCAGCCCAGCTCGCGCTTCAGCTTTGACGAGTCACAGGCAAGGGCCGGTGGGTCTCCGGCGCGTCGCGGCATGTCCCGCGTTGGCAGCGGGCGCTTCAGCACGGAGCCGAAGGCGTTGACGACTTCGCGAACCGAGTGTCCCGTTCCATAGCCGCAATTGAAGATGCGGGTCTGTCCTTCCGAGCCCGGCTGCACCAGGGCGAGCTCATGTGCAAGCGCCAGGTCCATCACGTGGATATAGTCCCGGATGCAGGTCCCGTCGCGCGTCGGGTAGTCGGTTCCGAAAATGCTGAGATGCGGGCGCTGGCCCGAAGCCACTTCGGCCGCGACCTTGATGAGGTGCGTGGCTTCCGGCGTGCGCTGGCCCGTGCGCAGCTTCATGTCGGCGCCGGCGACATTGAAGTAGCGCAGGATCGTCGCACGCATTCCCGACACGCGCGCGATGTCCTTGAGCATGAACTCCGACGCCAGCTTGGAATGTCCATACGGGTTGACCGGCACGGTCGGAACGGTCTCGTCGATCATCATCCGGTCGGGCTCACCGTAGACGGCAGCCGTCGACGAAAAGACGAGGTCACGCACGCCGGCCCGCGCGCAGGTCTGGAACACGTTGAGGGATTTTGTCGTGTTGTTTGAATAGTACTTCCAGGGATCGGAAACCGATTCTTCGACCCGCACCGACGCCGCCAGCTGGATCACCGCATCGGGCCTGAAGGCCGAGATCGCCGACTCAAGCGCACCGGCATCGCCGCAGTCGCCTTCACGGAAGAAAAGCGAAGCGGGGACGGCCGGACGCGAGCCTGTGGACAGATTGTCAAAGACGCCGGGTTCGTGGCCGCGATCCAGAAGGTGATACGCAATCGAAGAACCGATATAGCCGGCGCCACCGATCAACAGGATCTTCATTGGCCGATTTCCCCCCATTTTCCGCCATAGAGACGTGAACGGTCATTTGATCAGAGAAACGTGAATAGCCTGTTCATGCACCATTCAGCCCCAGGAGAGCAAAAGCCATTTTGGGAACACTTGAATGGAAGGTTCACCATGAAACTGAAGTTAATTGCACCTGCTGCACTGGCAGCCGCAAGCCTCTTGCTTGCCGCCCAGCCCGTGCTTGCCGGGCACGGCCGACCGGACCATGACGGCAATCCGCCGGGTCCGCGCGGCGGTCCCGGAACCAACTGGGAAAACCCGCCAGGCCCTCGCGGCGGACCGGGAACCTCGCCGGATCGTCGATGGCGCGACCGCGACGGCAATCCACCCGGACCGCGCGGCGGCCCCGGCACGAACTGGGAAAACCCGCCCGGACCACGTGGCGGCCCCGGCACGGGACCTGATCGCCGCTGGCGTGACCGCGATGACAATCCTCCGGGACCGCGCGGCGGGCCTGGCACGAACTGGGA
>CAZYFM010000024.1:0-26735 GCA_964646885.1 uncultured Flavobacteriaceae bacterium | reverse complement strand
ATGACAATCCTCCGGGACCGCGCGGCGGGCCTGGCACGAACTGGGAGAACCCGCCCGGACCACGTGGCGGCCCCGGCACGGGACCTGATCGCCGCTGGCGTGACCGCGATGACAATCCTCCGGGACCGCGCGGCGGGCCTGGCACGAACTGGGAGAACCCGCCAGGACCACGTGGCGGCCCCGGCACGTCGCCCGACCGTCGCTGGCACGACCGCGATGACCGCTGGCGTGACCGCGACCGCGATCGCTGGCGCGACCATGATCGCTGGCGCGATCGCGACCGCTGGAGGGATGCACCGCGTCATCCGCGCTGGCGTTCAAGCCACTACTATGACGGCCGCTACTGGTATCCGCATTGGTACTCCAGCGGCTGGGATGACAGCTGGCGCTGGTACGTGACCCTGCGCTTCTTCGATGATGCGTACTGGTGGTACTACGACGATACGTGGTGGTACTGGGACCAGAGAGGGTTCTGCTGGCGCTCGGGTCACCCGCGTTGGCATGGCCGCCACGGTTACCGGTGGGATGACCGCCACTGGCCGAGACAGTGGGCCGGCTATCACTGGCGCTTCTGCTGGTAAGGCCTGAAACGGAATGAATGGGAAAAGCCGGGCGTCATGCCCGGCTTTTTCATTGAATTGTGGATGGATGACCGTGCAGTCCGGCCCGTCGCAACAGGATCAGTTGCTCGGCCAGATCCGGTGATACGACTTGTACCAGTCGACAAAGCGCGGAATGCCTTCGGAGATTGGTACGCGAGGTTCGAAGCCAAGGTCGCGACGTGACGCCTCAATGTCGGCATAGGTACGCGCAACATCGCCCGGCTGCATCGGCTCGAACCGGTACGCCGCTTTCTTGCCAAGCGATGTCTCGATCACGCCGATGAAGTCGGTTAGCTTCTCCGACTTGTGATTGCCAAGATTGTAGACCGCGTGAGGTGGCTTGGCCGACGGCTTGTGCGCGACGGCGGCCAGGATGCCGGCCACGATGTCGTCGATATAGGTGAAGTCGCGCCACATGTTGCCGTCATTGAAGACACGGATGGGTTCACCCTTCACGATCGCGTCCGTGAAGAGATAGGCGGCCATGTCCGGGCGCCCCCACGGACCGTACACGGTGAAGAAACGCAGTCCCGTCGACGGAATGGCATAGAGATGCGCGTACGTGTGACCGATCAGTTCATCGGCTTTCTTGGTCGCGGCGTAGAGCGAGTTCGGCTTCTCGGTTTCGTCCTCGACCGAAAAGGGGAGTTTGGTATTGCCCCCATAGACGGAAGAGGAGCTCGCATAGACGAAATGTTCAAGCTTCCTGAACCCGCGGGCAAGCTCCAGCATGACCACCTGACCCATCACGTTGGAGGTGATGTAGGTGTAGGGATCGATCAGGGAGTGCCGAACACCCGCCTGCGCGGCAAGGTGCACGACATGGGTGATGTCGGGATACGAGGTGCCGACGGCCGTCATCGCCGCGCGGTCGGAAATATCGGCCTGAACGAAGGTGAAGCCTGGCAGGTTCTCGAGCTGCTTGAGGCGCGCCTGCTTCAGCCGGACGTCGTAGTAGCTGTTGAGGTTGTCGATGCCGACCACGGTATCACCGCGCGACAGGAGTGCCTGTGCAACGTGATATCCAATGAATCCGGCGACGCCGGTCAGCAAGACGCGCATTTTCGGGGCCTGTTGCGAGTTCTGATCGGGTGACGCTGTAGCCCACGCGGGTCGTCAGGTAAACACCCGCGGTGGGCAGCATCATCTCCCGTCAGCGCTTTTGCTGCAGAAGCTCGGCAATCTGCACGGCATTAAGCGCCGCACCCTTCAGCAACTGGTCGCCGGAAAGCATCATCGAGACCGTGTGGCCCGTCGGGTCGCCATAGTCCGGCCGGAAACGGCCGGCAAGGATTTCGTCCCGCCCTGTCGCCTCGATTGGCATGGGGAAGTGGTTCCGGGCGCGGTCATCCACGATCCGCACGCCAGGCGCCGACGAGAGAACTTCCTTGGCCTCCTCAGGGCGGACGGGCCTTTCGAACTCGACCGAAAGCACAATCGTGTGGGCGCGCAAGACGGGAACGCGGACGCACGTCACGCCGATGCGAAGCTCCGGATGCGACATGATCTTGCGCAGCTCATTGGCAACCTTCGTCTCCTCGCCATTGCTGCCCGTGTTCACGTCCACGACATCATTGTGGCTGAAGACATTGAAGGCATAGGGATGGGGCAGCACGCGCGGCGCGTAGGTCTTGCCGGCCAGGTAGGCCTCGGTGGACAGCCTGAGTTCTTCCATGGCCGCCGCACCGGCGCCTGAAGCGGCCTGGTAGGTCGACGCGAAGAGGCGCCGCACGGGAACCTGGCGGTGCAGGGGCCACACGGCCATCGCCGTGATGATGGCAGTGCAGTTGGGATTGGCGATCAGGCCACCGTGACGGAACGCCATGTCGCCGTTGATCTCCGGAACGACCAGCGGGATGCCCGCTTCCATGCGGAAGGCCGAGGAGTTGTCGATGATCACGGTCTGCTTGCCGGCGGTCGGCGCGAACTTGCGCGTGATGCCACTGCCGGCCGAAAACAGCGCGACGTCAACATCCGCCAGGCTGCGATCATCCAGCACTTCGACCGGCACGCTTGTGTCGCGAAAGGCGATCTTCTCGCCGGCAGAGCGCGCCGACGCCAGCAGCTTCAGCCGCCCCAGTGGAAACTTTCGCTTCTCCAGGCAGCCGATGATCTCGCGGCCGACAGCGCCCGTGGCGCCGACAACGGCGACGGTTGGAAGAGGAGCCTGTGAAGGTGACGTCATGATGTTCTCGTTTCCTGTTTGCGGGCGAGAACCTGAAGCAAGGATCCCGCCGATTGCCGCGGGACCTTGTGTGTGACGCGCTAGCCTGGCGCGCGCAAGACAAGGCCGCCCCGGGTTCCGGGCGTCGTTTTCTTCGTCTTGCGCTTGGGCATGTACGTCATGGCATCGCTGATACCGCGCAAGGCTGGCGGGCGTCAAGCCGGAGGCCGTGGTTACCGACGCGCCCGCGCCGCCATGACACTTGCAGCATGTAACCCATGTGATCAAAGTCCCAAAGTCGCGGGAACGAGGAGTGATCCATGGTGAAGAAACTGGCAATCGGCGCAGCCGCCATCGTGCTCGCACTGGTGGGGCTGCTCGTCGGCCGCACAATGATGGTCCAGCCGCTCGAGACGAGCGGTGGTGCCCCCGTGCTTGATGCCGCGTTCGATGCGAAGCTCATGTCCGGCCGGCTGGCGGAAGCCGTAAGGTTTCGCACCATTTCCTGGGGCGAGGGCGCGTCCACTGAAGACATCGAAGCGTCGCAGAAGGCCTTCGTCGCCTTTCGCGAGTGGATCGCAATGACCTATCCCGCGTTCAGCAAGGTCGCCAAACTCGAGGTCGTTGGCGGCTACAGTCTCCTCTTCACATGGGAAGGATCGGATCCGTCGCTGAAGCCGGCGCTCTTCATGTCCCACATGGATGTCGTGCCCGTTGCGCCTGGCAGCGAAGCACAATGGAAGCATGCACCGTTTGACGGCGTCGTCGCGGAAGACCATGTGTGGGGGCGCGGAACGCTCGATACGAAGGCCGGCATCATCGGACAACTCGAAGCGGCTGAAGCGCTTGCGGCGAGTGGAGCCCAGCCGAAGCGCACGCTGATGTTCTCGTTTGGCCACGACGAGGAACTCGGCGGCCTCAAGGGCAACGCCGAAACGGCCGCCCTGCTCAAGTCGAGGAACATCGAGCTGGAGTTCGTGAATGACGAAGGCGGTGCGATCACGAAGGGCGTCGTGCCCGGCGTTGAGCAGCCCGTCGCGCTGATCGGCGTCGCTGAGAAAGGTTTCCTCTCGCTGCAACTCAAGGCGCTCAGCCCGGGTGGACATTCCTCGCTGCCGGTTCCCGTCAGCGAGACGGCGATCGGAAGGTTGGCCAACGCACTGAGGAAAATCGAGGGAGCTCCCTTCGAGAGCCGCATCGATGGCATCTCCCGCGAGTTCCTCACGCAGCTCATGCCGGCCATGAAGTTCATGCCGCGCCTGACGATCGCGAACCTGTGGCTGTTCGAACCGCTGGTCATCCGCTCGATGAACGCTACTCCCGGCAGCGCCGCCAGCATTCACACAACCATTGCACCCACGATCATCAAGGGCGGCATGAAGGAGAATGTGTTGCCGCCCGACGCGACGCTGGTGATCAACTTCCGCATCCACCCCAGGGACACAACGCACTCCGTCGAAGAGCACATCCGCGACGTCGTGGATGACGAGCAGGTGGAGATCACCGTCTACAACCCGGGCCGCGATGCATCGCCGGTGTCCGACATGGCGGGCCCGCAATATGCGTTGCTGAAGTCTGTGCTCGAGAAAGTGAAGCCCGGTGTCATCGTGGCACCCAATCTCGTCTCGGGCGGCACTGATGCGAAGCATTTCCAGCCCCTGACGCGCAATGTGTTCCGCATCGTCCCCATCGAACTAACGGCGGATGACCTCAAGGGCTTCCACGGAACAAACGAGCGCGTTCCGGTGTCGTCACTTCCGCTGGTCGCGTCATTTTACCTGGAACTGTTCCGCAGGCTTGATCAGCCGCTCGCAAAGCCCGCCGGCTAGAGGCTCCAGTAGGTGGCGCCAGCGGGAATCGACGACGCCGGGATGACGGACTTCACGTCGATGATCACGCCACCCGGTTTCAGGCGGCTCAGGATCGCATCGATGGCGCCGACATAGGTCCGGTGCGGCACCGCCAGGACGAGCGCGTCCAGCTGCCCAAGGTCTTCCAGCCGCTTGAGGCGCAGCCCGTACTCCTTCTGCACATGGTGGGGACTGGCCATCGGATCGCAAACCTCGGCATTCACGCCGAACTGCGCCAGCTCACGCACGATGTCGGGCACGCGGCTGTTGCGGATATCGGCAATGTTCTCCTTGAACGTCAGCCCCAGGATGGCAACCCGCGCCTCGCTGGCGGGAATTGAAAGGGCGCCGAGGAAGCGGATCAGTCGCTGCG
Organism: uncultured Flavobacteriaceae bacterium; assembly: GCA_964646885.1. Classification (GTDB taxonomy): domain Bacteria; phylum Pseudomonadota; class Alphaproteobacteria; order Micropepsales; family Micropepsaceae; genus SZUA-430. The sequence goes on along the minus strand of CAZYFM010000024.1, from coordinate 21,746 downwards.
CGATGAAGGCACCGACGCCGTCGTTGATGCGCCGTCCGGCAAGGATCACGTCCGGGTGGTACCCGAGCGATTCCGCCTTCGTCGTCAGGTAGTAGGGGTCCACGCCAATGCAGTGCCCGCCGACAAGGCCCGGCGTAAAGGGCAGGAAGTTCCACTTCGTCCGCGCCGCCGACAGGACGTCGGCCGTCCGTATCTCGAGACGGTCACAGATGAGCGCGAGCTCGTTCATGAGCGCGATGTTCAGGTCTCGCTGTGTGTTCTCGAGCACCTTGGCCATTTCCGCGACCTTGATCGAGGGCGCGATGTGAATGCCGGCAGGGACAATGGCACCGTAAAGTCGCGCGAGGGTTGCAGTGGTTTCGGCATTGCACCCGGCAACGACTTTCGTGATCCGCGAAAGGCTGTGCTCCCTGTCGCCAGGGTTGATGCGTTCAGGGGAATATCCAATGAAAAAATCGGTCCCGCACGCAAGTCCGGATTCCTTTTCGAGGAGGGGCGCGCAAAACTCCTCGGTCAGTCCAGGATACACCGTCGATTCGTACACGACGATCGCGCCACGCTTCAGGTTTCGGCCTGCGATCTGGGAAGCGAGGCGCAACGGGCCAAGGTCGGGTCGCTTGTGCGCGTCGATCGGTGTAGGAACGCAGACAACAAAGACATCGGCGCCTTTGAGGTCGTCGGGATCGTGTGTGAGGGTAAGGTGCGCGGCAGCAAGTTCATCCGGCGAGGCTTCGCCGGTCCAGTCTTCTCCGCGTCGGAGCGCCTCGACGCGACCCGCATCTATGTCGAAGCCAATCGTGTTGGGGAAGCGCGCCCCGAAGCCGAGAGCGACCGGAAGGCCAACATATCCGAGACCCAGGACTGCAATGCGTTCGCTCATGCCGGAGTTCCCTTTGGTGGACCCATTGATCGAAGGGGCTTGATGTCTGTCAAGCTTCCAGGGTGATCCGGGAATGAACGACACGACGTCAGTGTCCCAGTGGATGAGACCCGAGAACGCAGTCCTGCTGCTGTTCGTGGCGGTGCTCGCCTGGATGCCATTTCCCTATGGATCAAACAGGCCTTGGGCGGAACTGTTGATGGCCGTGGCGTTCTCGGGGCTTCTTCTCGCCTGGTCTGGTCTTGTGATGAGCGGGTTTGCCGTGCAGACGCCCCTGCTGCGCCAGCTTCGGTGGCCAGCGCTCTGCGTCGGGCTGCCCTTGGCGTGGGGCTTGTTCCAGTGCGTGGACCTCTCGTGGGTGCAGGAGGTGACAGGCCTTCCCGTCACAGGTCTGGCGCATGCCGTCTGGTCCTTGTCGGCCAACGCCCTGGGCGAACGGGTCGGGGCCTATATCTCCGTGGACCCCGAAGGCACGCGCCAGGCGCTCATCGCCTCGTTTGTCTCGGTGTCCGCCTTCATTCTGGCGTTCAATCTCGGACGCGACAGGGACAGGGCAGCCTTCATTGCAGGCGGCATGATCGTGATCGCCTCTGCGTACGCATTGCTGGCCATCGTGATGATGGAGCTGAAGCTGGACCTGCAGTCCTGGCTGATGCCGGACAAGCGCACGGACTTCGGCCGTCTCGCCGGGCCCTTCATGAACCCGAACCACTTCGCGGCTTTCGTGGCCTTGGGAGCAATAACCGCACTGGGCAGTTTTGCGGAGCGCGTCAGGCAATCGGTCGTCTGGGACCGCGGTCCCCGGGTGGTGATACGCTCGGTCGTGCAGTCGCTCACGGGCCCGAACGCCTTGCTTCTGGCAGCAATTGTCCTGCTGCTTTCAGCCCTGCTGCTAACCCAGTCCCGTGCCGCCGTGGCCTCCTTCGTGGCAGGCGTGTTTGCGCTCGCCCTCATGCTGTCGCGGGGCAGGGACCTCAGCGTCGCGGAAGCGTCAGGCCGACGGGCCATCGTCGCGCTTCTCGTGGCCGTACTGGGGGTGAGCCTCGCGCTGAGCGCGGACCCGTTGCTCAATCGCGTCGAGGCCTATGGGCTCAATGACACCACGAGAACGTCGCTTGCGCTGTCGACGCTCAAGGCCATCCAGACGGCGCCGCTGCAGGGTCACGGATTTGGCGGCTTTGAACACTACTATCCCTTCTTCGCCGACGGCACCGTCGCCGGCACCGTTGACGAGGCGCACAACGATGTTCTTGAGACGCTGGCCGATCTCGGTGTCCCCGCCGGGATGGCCTTCATCGCAGCGCCTGTAATGATCGCCTTCATGTGCTTTGGCGGAACGGCGCGTCGACGCCGGGACAGGGTCTATCCCGCAGTCGCAGTAGCGGCATCCGTCTGCGCCGGGCTGCACGCACTGGCGGATTTCAGCCTCCAGATCCCGGCCGTTGCCGTTGGATACGCGGTGCTGCTGGGGATTGGCGCAGCCCAGTCCTGGCGCACCAACATGGACATGGTCCGCTGAGCTTGACTCTGGCTCGCACTGAGGCTTTCAGTCCCGCAACTAGAGCACGAATGAGGTCATCATGAGCCGCGCACTGACGTTTCCGGGCCAGGGGAGCCAGGCTGTCGGAATGGGTTTGGCCCTGTCACAGGCCTTTCCGGTGGCCCGCGAACTCTTCCAGGAAGTGGATGACGCGCTGGAGCAGCCGCTCTCTCGCCTCATGTGGCAGGGGCCCGAAGCCGACCTGACCTTGACCGAAAATGCGCAGCCGGCCCTCATGGCAGTCAGCCTCGCCGTGATGCGTGTGCTGGAAACCGAGGGAAAGCTGGAGTGGGGACGGCACGTCAGCCTGGCTGCCGGGCACTCCCTGGGCGAATACTCGGCACTGGCAGCGGCCGGTACCTTTTCCATTGCTGATGCGGCCCGTCTCCTGAAGGCCCGCGGCCGGGCGATGCAGCGTGCAGTTCCCGTCGGACAGGGCGCAATGGCTGCGCTGCTGGGGGCAGAAATCGACCAGGCCGAGGAAGTCTCGAAGGAGGCTTCCCAAGGGAGTGAAGTATGCGTCGTTGCCAATGACAACGCTCCCGGTCAGGTCGTCATCTCGGGACACAAGGCCGCGCTCGAGCGGGCAGCAGAGATTGCAAAGGCCAAGGGCATCAAGCGCGCGATGATGCTTCCGGTCAGCGCTCCATTTCACTCCCCGTTGATGGCGCCCGCCGCGCGCGAGATGCAGGAAGCGCTCGAGAAGGTCACGGTCCGCCCGCCGCGCGTGCCCATTATCTCGAATGTGAGCGTCTCCCCTGAGAACGACCCGACGCGCATCAAGCAGTTGCTGGTGGAACAGGTCACCGCTCGCGTCAGGTGGCGCGAAACCATTGCAGGCCTGCGGGATCGCGGCATCACCTCGGTCGTGGAGATCGGGGCCGGCAAGGTCCTCACCACGATGGCCAAGCGCATCGACAAGGACCTGCCAGGCTTCTCTGTCGAGACGCCCCAGGACATCGAAGCGTTCCTCAAGACACTCTGAACCCAGGAAGAACCCACATGTTTGATCTCACCGGCAAGACGGCCCTCGTCACGGGCGCCAGCGGCGGCATTGGAAGCGACATCGCGCGTACGCTCCACGCCCGTGGCGCAACGGTGGCCCTGTCGGGCACCCGCCTGGAGGCACTGGAAGCCCTGAAGGCCGAACTGGGCTCAAGGGCTCACGTCGCGGTCTGCAATCTTTCGGATCTCACCCAAGTGGACGAACTGCCGAAGGCCGCAGAAGGCCTGATGGGTGGGCTCGACATCCTCGTCTCGAACGCTGGCATCACGCGGGACAACCTTTTCATGCGCATGAAGGACGACGAGTGGGATCAGGTGATCAAGGTCAACCTGACCGCGACCTTCCACCTCGCGCGCGCAGTCCTGAAGCCGATGATGAAGAAGCGTTGGGGCCGCATCATCTCGATCACGTCGGTGGTCGGCGTGACCGGCAATCCGGGGCAGGGCAACTACGCCGCCACCAAGGCCGGTCTCATCGGCATGACCAAGTCGCTGGCCCAGGAAGTGGCGTCCCGCAACATCACGGTGAACTGCGTGGCTCCCGGCTTCATCAAGTCACCCATGACGGACGTGCTCAACGACCAGCAGCGCGAAGTCATCATGAACAAGATTCCGGCCGGCAGGCTGGGGACGGGCCGGGACATCGGTGCCGCCGTTGCCTACCTTGCCAGCGAGGAGGCGGCCTACATGACCGGCCAGACCCTGCATGTGAATGGCGGAATGGCCATGATTTGAAGGGTTTAACCTTGTTCGGCAGGCAGTTGGCAAGCCGAAGGAAGGTGTGATACCAAGCCGCAAATTCTCCGGGAGAGTCTCTATTCTCCGCAGGACTTTCGGGGTACCCATTCCGGGATACTGATTTATCAAAGGACCAGAAAATGAGCGACGTCGCTGACCGCGTGAAGAAGATTGTGATCGAGCACCTCAATGTCGAGGCTGACAAGGTCACGGAAAATGCAAGCTTCATCGATGACCTCGGCGCCGACAGCTTGGACACCGTCGAACTCGTCATGGCCTTCGAGGAAGAGTTCAACGTCGAGATTCCGGATGACGCAGCCGAGTCGATCGTGACGGTTGGCGACGCCGTGAAGTTCATCAAGGAAAAGGCCGCAGCCTGAACCCGCTGCCGCCTGATCATTTGCACTTGTTTGCCGGATAAACCATGCGCCGCGTAGTCATTACGGGATTGGGATTGGTGACGCCGCTTTCTTGTGGTGTCGAGGATACTTGGGCACGGCTCCTCAGGGGCGAGTCCGGGGCCCGAAAGATCACCACATTCGAAACGTCTGATCTTCCCGCCCGTATCGCGGCCAATGTCCGCCGCGGCGATGGTTCCGACGGCACATTTGATGCCGACAAGTGGATGGACCCGAAGGAAAACCGTCGGGTCGATGATTTCATCATCTTTGCGATGGGCGCCGCGACCCAGGCCATTCGGGACTCGGGCATCAAGCTCGAGACCGAGGAGCAGAAGTATCGTGCCGGCGTGATGATCGGTTCGGGGATCGGCGGATTGCCGGGTATCGCCGAAGCATCCATCACGCTGCATGAGAAGGGCCCGCGCAAGATCAGTCCGTTCTTCATCCCGGGCCGCCTGATCAACCTCGCGTCGGGTTACATCTCGATCAAGTTTGGCCTCAAGGGTCCGAACCACGCCGTGGTCACGGCCTGCTCAAGCGGCGCGCACGCAATCGGTGATGCGGCGCGCATGATTGCGCTCGACGACGCCGACATCATGGTGGCGGGTGGTGCCGAGGCTGCGATCTCGCGGATCGGCATGGCGGGCTTCGCAGCCTGTCGCGCGCTCTCCACCGGATACAATGACGAACCCGAGCGCGCCTCGCGCCCCTATGACAAGGGTCGCGACGGCTTCGTGATGGGTGAAGGCTCCGGCGTGGTCGTGCTCGAGGAACTTGAGCACGCAAAGCGCCGCGTCGCCACGATCTATGCCGAAGTGAAGGGCTACGGTCTTTCGGGCGACGCCCACCACATCACGGCACCCGCCGAGGATGGTGATGGCGGCTTCCGCTCGATGCAGATGGCACTCAAGCGTGCAGGCTTCATGCCGTCCGACATCGACTACGTGAACGCGCACGGCACCTCGACACCGTTGGGTGACGAAATTGAACTCAAGGCCGTTGAACGTCTCTTCGGCAACGCCGCAGAGCGCGTGTCGATGTCCTCGACAAAGTCCTCCATCGGCCACCTGCTGGGTGCAGCCGGTGCAGTTGAAGCGATCTTCTGCGTGCTCGCGCTGCGCGACCAGATTTGCCCGCCGACGTTGAACCTGGACAACCCCTCGGTTGAGACCAAGATCGACCTCGTGCCTCACAAGGCGAAAAAGAGGGAAATCCGGGCAGCACTCTCCAATTCATTCGGATTCGGTGGAACAAACGCCACTCTGATTTTGACCGCGGCGCCCCAATAGTTAAGTATTGGGCCCCGGTCCCCAATTCCTAACGGAGCCAGTATCTTGCGGTTCGTTCTTCGAGCATTCCTGTTTCTCGTCCTCATTGCTGCCGCCGTTGGCGGCTACGGCGCATGGCATGTCTGGAGCGAGTTCGAGGGCCCCGGACCGCAGGCCGAAGCGGATGCAACCGAAACCATCGTCAACCTGCCACGCGGCACCGGGCTGAATCGCATCGCCGAAACGCTGGAAGAGCAGGGTGTGATCGGCAACAGCCTGATCTTCCGCGCCGGCGTGATGTACTACGGCAAGGCGGGGGCGCTGAAGGCAGGTGAATATGCGATCCCGTCGGGCGCCTCGCCGCGCCAGATCATGGAAATCCTGATCGAAGGCAAGGCAATCGTCTACAAGCTCACGCTTCCCGAGGGCCTCACGACAGCGATGGCCCTCGACCTCGTGGCAAAGCACCCGTCGCTGCAGGGTGAGCTGACCCGCGTCCCAGCGGAAGGTGCCTTGCTGCCCGAGACCTACGTCTTCAATCGCGGGATGTCGCGTGATGCGCTCGTCGAGCGGATGGAGAAGGACCACACCGCCGTCATCGACGAACTTTGGGAAAAGCGGGCGCCGAACCTGCCGTTCTCGACGAAGGAGGAAGCCGTCGTGCTGGCTTCCATCGTCGAGAAGGAAACGGGCGTTGCCGACGAACGGCCCCGCGTGGCGGCAGTGTTCGTGAACCGTCTGCGCAAGGGAATGAAGCTGCAGTCCGACCCCACGATCATCTACGGCCTGACAAAGGGCGTTCCGCTGGGTCGCGGCATCCGCCAGAGCGAACTCGACAAGGCAACGCCGTACAACACCTATGTGATCAACGGCCTTCCACCGACACCTATCGCAAATCCGGGGCGCGAAGCGCTTGCTGCCGTCCTGAATCCGGCCGAGACCGACGATCTGTATTTCGTCGCCGACGGCACGGGAGGTCACGCCTTCGCCTCGACGCTGCCTGACCACGAAAAGAACGTCCAGAACTGGCGCCAGATCGAGAAGCAGCGCGCCGCAGCCGCACAGGCCGCCGGAACGCCCTGAGGCGTCCGGCAAAACAGCCAGCTGCGCCGTTGCGCATTGAGCCAGCCGTTCGCGCGGACTATGGTGCCGGCACAGCGTGACTCAAACGGGATCGGTCGAGGCTATGCCACTTTCAAGCATGACAGGATTTGCCCGTTCCCACGGAACACACGGGCACTGGCGCTGGCACTGGGAAGTGCGCAGCGTCAACGCGCGCGGTCTTGACCTGCGGGTCCGGCTTCCCGAAGGCTTTGAAAGCCTGGAGCAACCCACGCGCATGCTCGCCGGCGAACGCTTCTCGAGGGGCGGCATCACGGCGTCGCTGTCCGTGGATTCCGACGCAGGCCGCGGAGCCGTGCGGATCAACCAGGACGCGCTTTCCCAGATCCTCGCGGCGCTGCGCTCGCTGGAAGGGTCGGTACGCGCAGACCCGCCGAGGCTGGATGGCATTCTCGCCCTGAAGGGCGTTATCGAAGTCCAGCAGAGCGAACTCAGCGAAGCCGAACTTGCGTCTCGCGACGCGGCGGTCCTTTCGAGCCTGACCCAGGCGCTGGACGGACTGGCACAGGCCCGGCGCGAAGAGGGCGCACGGCTGCACGGTTTTCTTTCATCGCAGGTCGCCCGACTCGCGGATCTGACCGCGCAGGCGACATCGCTGATCGCCAGCCAGCCCGATCAGCTCCAGGCAAAGCTCAAGGCATCGCTGGCAATGCTCGAGCCGGGACAGGCCAGCGTGAGCCCGGAGCGCGTCGCCCAGGAAGTGGCGCTGCTCCTGGTGCGCGCGGATATCCGCGAGGAACTTGACCGGCTCAAGGCCCATCTGTCGCAAGCCACGGACCTGCTCTCGGCAAAGGGAGCGCAGGGGCGTCGTCTCGATTTCCTGTCACAGGAACTGAACAGGGAAGCCAACACGCTCTGCTCGAAGTCCTCTGATATCCAGCTGACGCGCGTGGGCCTCGAGATGAAGGCCACCATCGACCAGTTTCGCGAACAGGTTCAAAACGTCGAATGAGCGCCGCCACACCGATCGAACGCAGGGGCATGATGCTCGTCCTTTCCTCGCCGTCCGGCGCAGGAAAGACAACGCTGGCTCGCCGGCTGCTGGCAGGAGACCGCACGATCGAAATGTCGGTGTCCGTCACCACCCGGAACCGGCGTCCGGGCGAAGTGGACGGCGTCGACTATCACTTCACGACCCTCGACGATTTCGAGGCGCGCGTGCGCCAGGGCGAGTTCCTCGAGCACGCCACCGTGTTTGGAAATGCCTACGGAACGCCCCGCGCGCCGGTGGAAGCCGTGCTTCGCGCGGGAAGGGATGTGCTGTTTGACATCGACTGGCAGGGAACCCAGCAACTGAAGGAAAAGGCCCGCGAGGATGTGGTCAGCATCTTCATCCTGCCGCCGTCTCGTGCGGAACTGCATCACCGCCTGTCATCGCGGGGCCAGGACTCGGCCGAAACCGTCGCGCGCCGCATGGCGCAGGCCAACGGCGAGATCAGCCATTGGGCGGAGTACGACTATGTCATCGTCAATGATGACCTCGACCGAGCCGAGAAGCTGATCGTGACGATTGTCGAGGCCGAGCGCTGCCGCCGCTCTCGTCAGACGGGGCTGTCAGGGTTCGTGCGCACGCTGCTGGCCTGACGGCACGCGGAAAGCGCGCGCGCGAGGGCAGCAAATCCTTCGACCGAAATCTCCTCCGCGCGCGCGGTTGGCGCCAGCTGCGCCATTTCAATCATTGTGTCACTGAATGGTCCAAGGCTGCGCAGGCTCGAGCGCAGCATCTTTCGGCGCTGGCCGAAGGCGGCAGCGGTCACGCGTTCGAGGTCGGCCAGCACGGCCTCGCCGCGGGGCGTGGCCAGAATGTCGAAGCGAACGACCGATGAAGTAATCTTCGGCGGTGGCGTGAAGGCGCTGCGGTTGACGTCGAACAGGATGCGCGGGCGCGTGCGCCACTGGCTGATGACCGACAGGCGCCCATAGGCATCGTGACCTGGAGCAGCCACGATGCGCTCCGCCACTTCGCGCTGGAACATCAGCGTCAGGCTTCGGAACCAGGGAGGCCACCTGTCAGCCGACAGCCATTTCACGAGCAGGGGCGTACCGACATTGTAGGGAAGGTTCGCGACGACGTGGACAGGTTGTCCGTCGGCGAGCGCCGCTTCGTCGACCTCCAGCGCGTCGCCCATGTGGATGGAGAGGCGGCCACCGCTTGCAGCGGCAATCTGCTCGAGCGCCGGCAGGCAGCGCGGATCCCTTTCAATGACGATCACTTTCGCCGCGCCTTCCAGCAGCAGCGCGCGCGTCAGGCCGCCCGGACCTGGGCCGACCTCGATCACGGTCTCTCCGGCCAGGGGGCCGGCTTCGCGCGCGATGCGACGCGTGAGGTTCAGGTCGAGCAGGAAGTTCTGTCCCAGCGACTTGCGCGCCGACAGCTCAAGCGCGTCGATCACCGACCGCAGCGGGGGAAGTTCCTCGAGCGTCATGCGGATGCGTGGCGAAGGCTGGCCATGCGGTCAGCGAGACGCAGGGCCGCCAGCAGGCTCGACGCGCTGGCTCGGCCTTGCCCGGCAATGTCGAACGCGGTCCCATGGTCCGGAGAGGTCCGGACAATCGGCAGGCCCAGCGTCGTGTTCACGCCATGCTCGAAGTCGATGGTCTTGAGCGGTATGAGCGCCTGGTCGTGGTACATGCACAGGACGACATCGTGGCGCGCACGCGCGGCCGGATGGAACAGCGTATCCGCCGGGAAGGGGCCCTCCGCGGCGATGCCAAGCTTGCGCAGCGCCTCGATGGCCGGCCTGATGATCGTCTGCTCCTCGGTCCCGAGGCTGCCGTTCTCGCCCGCGTGGGGATTGAGCGCGGCCACGGCGATCCGCGGCGACGCCACGCCAAGGTCGCGAGACAGGGACGCATGCGCCACGCGGCCGGCTCTGACGATCGCGTCTGTTGTCAGCGTCGAGATGGCCTGCGACAGAGGCAGGTGCACCGTCACCGGAATGACGCGCAGTCCCTCCACCGACAGCATCATGACGGGAACTTCGGCACCGCACAGGTCGGCGAGGAACTCGGTATGCCCCGGAAACCGGAAGCCCGCCCCGTAGAGCGAGGCCTTGTGGATGGGGTTCGTGACGACGGCAGATACGCCACCAGCGCGCGCAAGCGCCACGGCCTGCCGGATCGATTCAATGATGGCAGGCGCATTTGTGCCGGATGGATGTCCGTGGCGGGGGCGCTCGGCAAGGGGGACCGGCATCACCGGGATGCCGTCGGCAAAGCGCGCTGCGGCCTCTTCCGGGTCCCGGACTTCGATGACGTGGATGTGGCTTCTGAGGGCGTGCGCCTCGGCGCGCAGCCATGCCGCATCGCCGAGATACACGAACGGGGGCACGAGGCCCCCGTCGGATGAATGCCAGGCCTTTATCACGATCTCCCCGGCGATCCCGGCAGGCTCACCCATTGTGAGCGCAATCGGCTTCCGCGGGGGCCGCATGGGCGGATCAGTTGTCCTTCATCTCGATCGTGGCATCGCGGCGAAGGTCGCGCAGGTAGCGGCGCGCCAGCATCGTGAGTTCCTGGTTGAACAGGCGGTTCTCGATGTCTTCCTTCGTGACTTCGGTGGCCGGCTTGTCCGGACCTTCGCTGCCACCGGCCGAAACGGCCGGGCGCATGCCGCCTTCGCAGATGACGTACATCTCGATGCCCTTCGCGCCACGCAGCGGCGGTGTCGAGCGGCCATTCGGCGTTTTCTTGAGGATGTCGACGAACTGCGGCGCGAGGTCCTTCACGGTGACGGGGCCGATCAAGTCGAACTTCGCGCCGCGTGCGCGCGCGATCGAACCGGCCGACGAGCAGCCATTGATGGAGCGGAAGAGTTCAATGGCCGTGTTGCGGACCTGCTCCTCTTTTGCCTTCGACACGCCCTGGGCCATGGGGACCGACAGGCGCGCCAGCGTGATCACGCCCTTCATCTTCTGTTCGGGTTGGGCCTGCACGGGCTGGGCAGGGGCGGACGGCTGGGGCGACGAACCGGCGGCGAGGCGCTTCTGGCGCAGGCCGATGATGTAATAGCCACCCGGCGCACGGATGGGCTCCGACAGCGCGCCGGTGGACATGTTCTTCAGTTTCTCGGCCACGGGGCCCGGCAGTTCGGCGAGCGTCGTCCAGCCGACATCGCCACCGGACGAGGCTGTCGCCGACTGGCTGAACTGGCGTGCGAGCGCCGAGAAGTTGGCGCCCTCCTTCAGCTGGCCGAGGATGTTGCCGATGTTCTGCTTCACCTGCTCTTCGGCCGAGGGAACGTCGACGGCCAGGAAGATCTCCGAGATCAGGTACTGCGGCTGCTTGGATGACTCCTGCGCCTGCTGGTAGGCAGCCTCGATCTCTTCGTCGGAAACGGTGACGCGCGGCGCGAGGCGCGCCTGGATCAGCTTCTGCCAGGCAATGTCGGCCTTGATCTGGGTCTGCAGGGTCGAGCGGGTGATCTTGGCGTCGTCGAGTGTCTTGTAGATCTGGTCGACGGAGATGTTGTTCTGCTGCGCGATGCGCTTGATGCTCTTGTCGATGTCTTCGTTCGTGACCTGGATCTTGCTCTTCTGCGCTTCCTGCAGCTGCAGCAGTTCATCGACGAGCTGGCGCAGCACCTGCGGGCGCAGGCGCTTGGCCGTGTCCGCGCCCTGCGCGCCCGAGGTCACCATCATCAGCTTCACGCGCTGGTCGAGGTCGTACGTCGAGATGACGATGTCGTTCACCACCGCCGCGGCGCGCATGGTGCCGCCTTCCTTGCCGGGTTCCTTGGCTGACGCAGCCATCGCGGCCGGCGACGCAACCGTCGCCATGAACATCAGGCTCGCGAGCACGGCAGGTGCCGTTGCGGCCAGCGGACGAACGAACAAGCTCAACATGAAGGTTCTCGAAATCCATCGTTGGCGCGGGTGCGGGAGTGACTCACCACGCGTCGGGGAACGCATGTACCAACAATAAAGGTTTTTGACGGCCGTTCAACAGCAGGTGGAAACCGCGACAACGCGGATTCCGTCACAATTCCGCCGTGTTTGCAGCGCCTTGGCGGCGCTGCTCAGGCACTTGTGGCAGCCGGTCTAGTTCACGCCCTTGAGGCGGAACGTGAACAGGACCGAGCTCGCCGGCTCGATATCGCGGTCACGCGTGAAGCGGCGGCGGAAGTCGACACCGAACTCGGCGCAGTCGTCCTCGTAGTAGAGGCCGAACTTGCTCTCGATCATTTGATCGCCCGCCAGGTCACGACGTCCCGAACCCTTCAGCCAGATATTGTCGACCGTGCGGAAGGAGCCCAGCAGGTTGACTTCCTCGCGCTGCTCCGGAAGCGCCGGATTGGGCTCAAGCAGCACGTAGCCAACGCGCATCAGGTAGTCCTCGGGATCGGAAGCCTCGGCATAGACCTCGTTGCGCTCGAAGCTGTAGTCCTGCTGGTTCACGCGGAAGCGGTGGACCACGCGGATGTCATTGGTCGGCTGCAGCGTCAGTCGTCCCACATAGTCGGACTGCTGGCCGCGCAGGCCCGATTCCTGCGTGAAGGCATCGTCCTCATGCAGGCGGAAGCTTTCGCCGATGATGGCTTCAACGAAGCCCTCGTCGAAATAGGCGGCCGCACGGAAGCCGGCGTTGACGCGCGGGCCCGTTTCCCAGCGGTCAATGCCGGGGAACTTGTTGAACGAGAACAGGTTCGTTTCGTCGAACTCGAAGGCGCCGCTGTCCTCGTTCGGGATTTCAGGCGGGTTGCCGCCATAGGGCGCACCGATGACCTGCACGATCGGCTCGATCACCTGCTTCCAGCCCCAGTCGGAGCGGACCAGCGGATAGCGCCACTCGAAACCGCCCCAGGTCAGGCCGCGCGTGATCGTCTCGGCGTCGGCGCCCGGCGTGGTGTCGGTGACATAGTAGGCATCGCCGCGCACGTTCGCGAACAGCGTGATCAGGTGTCCGCCATCCGTGGTGATCGGCAGCTTCCACGAGGCCGTCGCGGACAGTCGAGCCGTATCCTGTCCCTCGGTCCGGTGCAGGTAGAGCGCGTTGCCAAGCAGCGTGAAGCGTCCACCCAGCACGGTTTCATCCGGCACGTACTCGATCTCCGCGAGCGGCAGCACGAGCGGCGTGGTGCCCGGATCATCCGTTTCGCGCAGGCCCTGGAAGTACCAGGCATTCACGGCCGAATAGGAGCGGCCATTGATGCCTTCGATGAAGAGGTTGTTCTCGAGGCGGTCGAGCGAGGAAATGTCGTAGCGCTTGAGGTAGGTATCGTTCGACGTCAGCTCGGCATTGTAACCCCAGCGCCAGACGTCATCGATCTTGAAGCGGCCTTCGCCGAAAATGTGTCCCTGCAGCGTGTCGTCGCCGACTTCCGCGCCCGTGTCATCTCGGGATTTGCCGTAGCGGGCGCTGACCTGGAAATTGTACGAGCCGCCTTCCGTGCGCTCGCGCCACTCGGCCTTCAGGAGCGGACCGTCATTCTCGGTGTACATCGGCGCGAGAACGAGATCGTAGCTCGGGTCGAGCGCAAAGTAGTACGGAACCTCAAGGAAATAGCCGATATCCGTCGAGTGGCCGACGCCCGGCACGAGGAAGCCCGACTGGCGCGGCGCTTCCGGATCCGAATGCGAGAAATAGGGCAGGTAGATCACCGGCACGCCGAAGACTTCGAAGAACGCGTCCTCGTACTCAACGCGCGCCTTTTCCTGATTGTAGATGATGCGGAACGCCTTGATCTGCCACGTCGGCGCCTTTTCCGGATCATCCTTGCAGGGTTTGCAGGTCGTGTAGACGGCCTTCTCGAGCGTCATGACGCTGCCATCGGATCGCGTGGCCTTTGCAGCAGCCAGGCGACCGCGGCCCGCAACGACGACGTTGAGGCTCTCGATGATGCCGTCGCGCATGTCATCGGTGACTTCGATTCGGTTGCCCGACAGGGTCGTGCCGTTCGCTTCGCGCAGCGTGGCATTGCCTTCCGCGATGACGATCCGGGTGTCCTGGTTGTAGCTCAGCTTGTCGGCGAGGAGCGTGCGCGCGCCATAGGTGACTTCGACATTGCCCTCGGCGCTCACCACGTTCGTGTTGGTGTCGTAGGACATCTTGTCGGCGCGGATGAGCACTTCCTGGGGCTTCTGGTCCTCAGGCTTCGTGCCCGCATCGGATCCGCCACCTTGGGAAGACTGGGCTTCCGGCGATTGGGCGAGCGCGAATATGAGGCTGTCATCGCCCGCGAGTGCGGCTGGCGAGAAAACAGAAACAAAAAGAAGGGCGGCGATGAGGCGAAACGCGACCGTCATCCATCCTCCTGGTTAAACATGTACGCCATACCGAGCAGTAACGCAGTTGTCGCCGGCGCCCACGCTGCAAGCACGACAGGAACAACTCCGGACGTCCCCAACGCGCGTGACACGTCGGTGAAGAAGTACAGAATAAATCCAGTCAGGACGCTGGAGACGATGAGCCTTGCAGCCCCCCCAAGTCGTGCCAGCCGAAGCGAAAACGCCGCCGCTATGAATATCATAGCGCATAATAGTACCGGGGCCGCAAGCAATGCGTGGTAGTGTAAACGGTGTTTAGTCGCCGAAAAGCCTGCAGATTCAGCCTGCTGGATGAAGCCCGGCAGGTCCCAAAACGCTATGGTTTCTGGGGTTGCGAAGCTTTCTTGAATTTGATTGTGAGTTAGTGACGTTTTCACATCAAGCACGGGGTAAAAAACGGCCGATCGCTCGAGGCCGTTCACCCAGGCCTCTTCCAGCCGCCAATTGCCCTTCTGGAGCCTGGCATTCTTGGCATCGATTCGACCTTTGAAGTGGTTGTTCGCCTCGTAGATGAACAGAACCACATCCTCCAGTTGCAAACCGCTGTTCGATACACTCTTCGCGTGGATGACGGTCTGACCCTTCTCGTCACCCTGCCGGAGCCACAATCCGTTCTTCGAGAGGGCGAGGAGGGATGACTTGCCGGCGATATAGCGGGCCTGGAGGACCTCGAACCGGGAAATGAGGCTCGCTGCAATTGGGTTGTAGACTGTTGTCATGAAGCCACCCACCAGCAGGGCGGCCACCAGCGCGGGGGCCAGGAACTGCCAGGCCGAGACACCCGCCGCACGCGCGACGATGAGCTCCTGGCTGCGGGTCATGCGCGCGAAGCACCAGATCGCGCCGAACATCACCGCGAACGGCATCATCTTCTCGGTCAGGTTCGGCAGCTTCAGCGCAGCCATCGCAATGATCACGTCGAAGGGGACATGATCCTTGCCCGACACGCGCGTCAGCAGGTCGACCATGCTGATGATGAAGGCCAGGGTGAGACAGAAGAAGAAGACGATCCCGACGCTGATCAGGAACTGCTTGGCGAGATAGCGCGACAGGGTCCAGCTGAAGTTCATGACGCCTGAGGCTCCGCGTTCAGGCGCGGCTTTGCCGGCTTGAGCAGTTCGAAGCGCGGAACCGACAGCACGAACATCAGGCCGCCGATCCAGAGTGCCGGCCAGATGTACATCGTGATGGCCGCGTCCGGCGTATTGTTGGTCAGGAGCTGGAAGCCGAAGCCAGGCAGGCGCGCTGCGATCACGGCGACGCAGGCCAGGGCGATGCGGCCGCCATAGCCCTTGCGGTTGAAATTGCCGCCAACGAGCGAATAGACGCCGATCAGCGCAAACACGAGGCAATACAAGGGTCCGCTGAGACGGTTATGCGCCTCTGAATAGAATTTCTTGCGCGTCTTTTCCGAAACGCTCTTCTCGGGATTGAGGAGTTCACCGATGTAGCGCTCGCTGGATTCGCGCGAGGATTCATCGCGCGGCTTGTCAAACTGGTTCAGGTCGAAGGTGTATTTTTCGAAGTTCAGGACCTTCAGCTTTCCAGCCCCGCCCTCAAGCCACTGGACATTGCCATTCGTCATGATCAGGCGCGGACCAACGGGCGTGTTCGCCAGCAGGCCGCGCTCTGCCATGTAGGTCGCGATGCCCTTGGGATTGCGCGCGTCATGCACGAGGATGCCGCGGATGTCGCCGTTGGAATTGTTCTCCGACACATAGACCGTCAGCCCGTTCGCCGGATTGGTGAAGGCCCCTTCGCGCACGAACGTGTTCACGAGGTCGGCGCGGATCTCGAACACGCGGTCCTTCACCTCGCGCATGCCGGCCGGCATGATCATCAGGTTGGTCACATAGGCCGCGATGGTGGCAAGCAGCGCGACGGCCAGCACGGGCCAGATGACGGCCCACCGGTTGAAGCCCGCCGCCCAGATCACCACGAGCTCGTTTTCAACGTAGAGGCGGTTCAGCGCGTAGATGACCGCAATGACCAGCGCAAACGGCAGCAGCAGGCCAATCACCTGCGGCAACGCCAGCACCGTGAGGTACAGGTAGGTGAGCGCGGACTGGCTCTGGTTGATCACGAGGTCCAGCATGCGCAGGGACTGCGACAGCCAGGCGACGCCAACCAGCGCGAACGTGAAGAAAATCAGCGGACCGAGAACCTGCCGGAAGATGTAAGCTGATAATCCGGACATCCGGTCACGCACCTGTCATTGGCAACGAAACAGCTTGCTTCACATTGATACGTGATCTGGGTACAACCCGAAGCGTTACTGCAAGGTTATTGTGAACGTCCTGGCTTGGAAACGGGCTGTCCGTCCGTCGTCCTCCGAATAATCCAGCGCCGTTGCAGACGCAATAACCTTGGCGGATTTGCAGCTGTTTTCCTGGGTGATGAGACAAAGCCACATGCAGATAAACTTTACGAAATCGGGCGCCACGGATGAGGGGGTGCTCGCGGTTGGTGTAGCCGAATTCGAGGACAATTTGCCCGAGGGGCTGTCCGACCTCGACCGGCGTTCAAAGGGAGCCGTCGCGCGCGCCCTGAAGACCGTCCGCTTTACGGGCGCCAAGGGGCAGGTCGCCGAAATCCTCGCGCCCGCCGGTCTCGACATTGAGCGCCTTCTGGTCGTGGGGCTCGGCAAGGAAGCCTCGTTTGGCGAGAGGGGAGCCCAGGAGTTTGGCGCTGCCGTCGTGGCGCGCCTGCTGACCAGCGGCGAAAAGACGGTAAACCTGCGGCTTTCCACGCCGTTCGACGCCAATTCCGAGTTGGCCACGGCGGCGGCCTTCGGTGCCGTCCTGCGCAGCTATCGCTTCGACATCTATCGCACGACGCAGAAGAAGAACGAGAAGCCCTCCATCGCCAAGCTGAACGTCGAAACCGAAGATCCGGCAGAGGCAAAAAAGCACTGGAAGGCCCCCGAGGCCGTGGCGCGGGGCGTCTACTTCACGCGAGATCTGGTGTCCGAGCCGCCAAATGTCCTTCACCCGGAAGAGTTCGCCAAGCGCACGCGCAAGCTTGAAGAGCTCGGCGTCGACGTCGAAATCCTCGGCGAAAAGGAAATGGCGAAGCTCGGGATGCACACGCTCCTGGGCGTGGGCCAGGGCTCCGTGCGCGAGTCCCAGCTCGTCGTGATGCAGTGGAAGGGCGCGAAGGACAAGGGAGCGGCGCCGGTCGCCTTCGTCGGCAAGGGCGTGACCTTTGACACGGGCGGCATCTCGCTGAAGCCGGGACCCGGCATGGACGCCATGAAGTACGACATGGGTGGCGCAGGCACGGTCACGGGCCTGATGCACGCGCTCGCGGGCCGCAAGGCCAAGGTCAACGCCATCGGCGTCATCGGCCTCGTCGAGAACATGCCGGACGGCAACGCGCAGCGTCCCGGGGACATCGTGAAGTCCATGTCGGGACAGACGATCGAGATCCTGAACACGGATGCGGAAGGCCGCCTCGTCCTGGCGGACGCGCTTTGGTACACGCAAGGCCGCTTCAAGCCGAAGTTCATGGTCGATCTCGCCACGCTCACGGGAGCCATCCGCATTTCGCTGGGTCTCGAGATTGCGGGCCTGTTCTCGAACAACGACGAACTCGCCGCCCGCCTCGTTGCGGCCGGCAAGGCCGAGAACGAGGAACTCTGGCGCATGCCGCTGACCGAGCGCTTCGACAAGATGATCGACAGCCCGGTGGCCGACATGAAGAACATCGGTGGCCAGTTCGGCGGATCGATCACCGCAGCCGCATTCCTCCAGCGTTTCGTGAACAAGGTGCCCTGGGCGCATCTCGACATCGCCGGCACGGCCTGGGCCGAAGAGGCACGCGGCGTGACGCCGAAGGGCGCCAGCGGCTTTGGCGTGCGCCTGCTCAACCGCCTTGTCGCCGAACATTACGAAGGCTGATGCCGGAGATCCTTTTTTATCATCTTGAACGGGCAGGACTTGAAGAAGTCCTGCCCGGACTGCTTGAGCGCACCCTCGAACGCGGTTGGCGCGCGCTCGTATGCGTTGGGTCGCAGGAACGCGCCGAACATCTCGACAGTCACCTCTGGACGTTTCGCGAGGAGAGCTTTCTCCCGCACGGCATGGAGCAGGACCCGCGCGCATCCCAGCAGCCCGTGCTCCTGTCCGTCGAGGGACGCAACCTTAACGGCGCCAATGTCGTGTTCTTTGCGGACGGCGCTGCCCCCGAAGAATGGAGCGCGACCAGTCTCGGCGGATACGACCGCATCGTGATGCTGTTCGATGGTCGCGATCCCGCCGCCACCGAAGCCGCCCGCAGCCACTGGAAGGGCGCGCGGGCAACGGGCTTCGACACCACCTACTGGCAGCAGTCGGAGAGCGGTCGCTGGGAACGACGATCCTGAAAGAGAAAGTTCGCGCCAAACGAAAAAATACTACTTGGTCGCTAGAATTGAGTGATGAACAGGAAAGGTCGCGCAGCCAATACGGTTCAATGAAGAAAAGATCGGCAGATTTCTGACGGACTTCTTCTTTACCAATGCGAGCTTGTGGCCTGATAGAGGTCTCAAGGCTCTCGCCGTGAGTAGCGCAGCTCTCATCGACCAGAGCGAATTTCCAGGCAGATACTTTGGATGAAACGCAACCAAGAAAGTGGTTTTGGGAAGCGCCGCAACTGAGCCAAAATGCGGAAGAACTCTGTACTCACCTCCTTCGATGTCCATCTTGATGAATATCTTCTCCTCATGACGCAATTCATAAGCAAGAGCCGCAGGCGTAATTGTAGGGGCATCCCATGCATCGCTGTTGCCAGCAAACAAAACGCTGGACATTGAGTCGCCGCGACCAGTTCTTGCTCCCAACTTCACCGTACCTGCGCATTCCGAAATCGCCTTTTCAATAACCTTTATCTTGGTGCTCAAAAGCGGATTGAGTGCGATGTTGCGCTTTAGTTGAGCGGCTGCTACCGGATCGGCCTCAACTGAAATCACACGTTTTGCAAAGTTTGCAGCGAAGAGCGTTGTGGGTCCGATCCAAGCGCCCACATCAACAAAGGTTGTATTGTGGTCAATGTGCTGCCTGAATACCTCAAGAGTGGTGGCCTCCCAATTTCCGGAGGACATGTTGTCCCAGAACTGCATGTACGTAGCTTCAACGTTAAAGGTGGCCGATTTGGTCTCAATGTGATGCATGGGGGCTAAGAAGCTCTGATGACGAAATGATTCTTACCCCTACGCTTACACGGGAAGGGGGAAAGTCTGGAGCGGAATTGGCAACACGTTCCAATGTAAGGCTGTCAGAATGGAATAGCGCTTGCGGGCATTAACAAGCGTCATAGAACTAACGATCGACCAGCATAGCAAACATTGGGACTGCATAAACTTCAGATTATCCAATCCGAGCTTTCTCTCAGATCGGTTTACAGCCACCATCATGGGCACAAATGACCGTTGTCATTGGGCGCCAGAATGCGACCAAAGAGCCCCCCTATCCTGACGATACACGCCACGTATTTCCGCTTCTATCGATGCGGCAACAAAATGCCTCGGAGTTCAGCTGGCGCGTCTCATCAGCAGTTTTATTGACGAAGGGCAAGCCAAAGACCGAGCATCTGGCTGCGCCTAGCAGGTGTTGATTGACGTGAGCCAGGTTTGGAAGTCTCCCCCAGTTATGTGCTAGGGTGCGATGCATTGCGCCTTAGACCGCTTTCAACCACCGGGTTCGTTGCATTTGTCGCCTTCAATAAGGAGCAAAATGTAAGTGACATTTTCGTCACGAACGCTGCGTGTTTCCTCTCATCCATAGAAACCCAATGAAAACCACCTGGTAGCATCTCGCTCCCCCGGGGTAAACATAGCTACGATTGCAAAGATAACTCAACCAACGTTGGTCTTCTGGTTGAGAGATAAAACTTCCGCAGTGAGGCTATGTTTGACTGCTCCATTTAAGGTGTTCATCGGGTGGGATTCTCGCGAAGTGATCGCGTTCGATGTGGCCAAATGGTCACTGCTGAACCGCGCTTCAGGTCTCTTGTGCGTAGAGCCCATCAAGATCAATGATCTGATTGAGAAAGGCATTTACCGACGCCCAGTCGACCCTCTCGCGTCTACAGAATTTACCTATACCCGATTTTTTACTCCGTACCTGGCTAACTTCACTGGCTGGGCACTTTTTTGCGACTGTGATTTCCTGTTTTTGGATGACATCCTAAAGTTGCGCGCATTTTTGGACCCGGAAAAGGCCGTGCTGTGCGTGAAGCATGAATACAACCCCTCTGAGACAAGTAAGATGGATGGAAAGGTACAGACTGCTTATCCCCGAAAGAACTGGTCATCTTTCATGCTATTCAATTGCGCTCACTCATCTACGCGGAAACTGACTCCCGAACACATAAACGCTCAAACCCCGGCCTACTTGCACCGAATGCAATGGGCCGCAGACACTGAAATTGGTGAACTGCCAGAGGCCTGGAATTGGCTGGAGGGTTGGAGCAAGCGCCCTGAGACCGGGCATCCCGCTGGTGTGCATTACACACGCGGTGGGCCATGGTTCACGCAATGGCAGAACGTTGAGTACGCAGACGAGTGGCTGGAAGTAGCTAGATTGGTAGACCCACATTACAAGGCCACATAGCCAAGTTGGTGAACCTAACGCTGCGTGTCTCAAACAACGGTGACTCTATGAGCACGCGCGAGGAGCGTTAAACCGGATGTCACGGGATTTCTGGACTGCGCAGCGACAGATGTTGCTTTACCGATTGTTTCGTCCCCAGCCAGCGAAACATCCGACGCCAATTTCCACACCCGTAGTTGTTGTCGGATCTGCGCCGACAGCTACGAAGCCTTTTGGCATCGATCCATCTTTTTGCATAATGTCGATCAACGGATCCCAATTTCACTTGGACGCATGGGGAGTGGGCGACCCTAGTGTAACTTTCATTCAGCGAAACCAGATAGAAGGCAAGGGTGACAATGCCGTCGCGGTGAGGCGTGTGTTGAGAGGGCGTCGAACTGGTTTGCTGCACATTCTCAGATGGAAGCACAACCGATCTCGGCTGATCCAGGGTCTTACGAACATGCAATACGACTACAATGATCTAAGGTTGTTGTCGCGAAACGACATCATGGCCTTGCATGAGGCCATATTCGGTCATCCACATTTAGAGATAGAAGCTGAGAAGAAATTCTCCAATGGAATTACCGCCATGCTCTATGCGTTCAATAGCGGAGCCCAAAAAGTGATCATGTCAGGGATCAATCCCGCGTCTGCGGGTCATGCCTACAATGACTTGAACCTCAAGAGGCAGCACGCCAGTGTGGATGTGGAAGTCATTCAATCTTTGGTGAAGCAAGGCCGATCTGTTTTTACAGCAGATCCCGACGTTTCTGATGCACTTGGCATTCCGCATTGGAAATAGTTGAAGAGAAAGTTTGCCATGAAGAAGAGTTTTGCCAAAAATCGCAATGAAGCAACCCTTCTTTGGCTGCGCGATCACGAGTACGAAGATGCGATTGACATTGGCTCAAGGGATGGAAAGCTCATAAAAGCGATCAACGCCAAAAACAGGTAT
>CAZYFM010000023.1:0-33693 GCA_964646885.1 uncultured Flavobacteriaceae bacterium | reverse complement strand
CGCCCAAGACCTCTACATCGCGCGCCTGATGCTGATGCACATCGCCTACAAGGCCGAACACAAGATGGACCTGCGCCAAGAAAACGGCATCGCAAAGGTCTACCTCGCGAACATGGTCCACCGCGTGGTCGACACGGCGATCCAGCTCCACGGCGCGCTGGGCTACAGCCGCGACCTGCCGCTCGCCGCCTGGTACACGCACATCCGCTCGCAGCGTTTGGTCGATGGCCCGGATGAAGTGCATCGCTGGACAACGGGCCGCAACGTGATCAAGGCCTTCAAGGAGCACGGCACCACCGCCAGCGCGTGTGGAGGCGATCTGCTGTAGGCAATCTCAGCGATTACGCGCCAAATCCAAATAGCATTGTCATGGTCTGCGGAGGCAGACCACCCCCGACTTTTCTTGCTACGCGCTGGAGTTGCCAAGACGTGGGTCCTTCGCCTTCGCGAACCATGACAACATGTTTGGTTGTGGCACACGGTTGCGTCGGGGCATGTGGCCACATCACTCGATGATCCTGAAAAGCATGGGGCGTCCGAACCTCGCATGCTGTGACGGTAGTGTAGTGTCTTCCAAAAAAAACTCTACGTCACGTCCTGCCAGCCCATGCGCTCCTTGAAGTCGCGGTAGCACTCTACGCAGACCCACTCATAATCCACGCCGTGTTTGAAATCTTCGCCGGTCGCATAGCCCTCGGTGAATTCGCCCTTGGAGACGTCGGCCTTGTCCCAAATCTTGGCAGTGCAGACGGAACAATGATCGTGATCCCAACCGGGACGGGGCGCGCTCCAACTCTTGCGCCGAAGACGAGCGCCCTGCAGATCCTTGCAGGCGCTCAGCAGGTCGATGCGCCAGTCATCGGGCTGTGTCACCGCGATTGTACCCTCATCACATGTTCCGAAATGGGCAAGACAGTCCTGAACAATATCTGCTAGCCTGCTCAAACGAGGAAGAGCCTTTATGCAACAACCGATCTCCAAGCCCCTCCAGAAATGGGCCATCACCATGGTCCTTGTGGCGCTTCAGTTCTTTGGACTGGGAGTTGTAGGAGCCACATTGCTCTTCCTGCTGCCGGCAAGCGAGTACGGCACCATCCTGGTCATCGTTGCGACGCTGGGCATCGTTTCCAGCATAGCCATTGGCGGCGTCATCCGCTGGCTCACGCGCGAGTAGAAATGCCGCTTTTCACCCGAAATTGACCAGGCATTGCAACAGCCTGTTCATCCCGTGATCCTAACCTTGGACGCACATGATTCCCGCGTCCGTGAGGATCACAGCAATGGACGAGACGGCATTTGAACTGGTCAAGATCGTGCTGGGCCCCGTGGTCACGGTGGGCTTTGCGTGGCTCGTCGGCAACCGGATCTCCGCCGCCTGGGCTCACCGCCAGAAGCACCGCGAGTACAGCCTCTCGGTCACCGCTGAGTTCTACCAGGTCTATGGAGAGTTCTTCGCCATCTGGAAGCTCGCCAACTTCGCCTTCCGCACGCATCGCCCGGAAGTCACCGACGGCTTCATCGTCGATCTGGTGAAACGCGCGGCAGCGCTTGAGGCGCGCGTCGAGGCGATGCTGCTGCGCGCCGCATCCGAACTGAGCCTGACGCCTGACGAGATTCGCAGCCTCGGCCTGTACCGCCAGGCGGTCCAGTTGCTCCGTCAGTCGATCATCATGCGCCGGCAGCTGGACTTCTTCGGAACGGGGCAGGCGAAGTACGAGTTCTACAAGCAGCTGTCCGTATCCGTCGGCGACCTGGTGTCGAGGCTTGGCGATCGCCAGAGACCGGACGCAGCCAAGGCTCGCCAGCAGATGACGGAGATCACGAGCAGCAAGTGGGAAGCCGAATGGCACAGGCAGTTCAGGGACGCCGACCAGGTCCAAGCCGAGGCCTTCACGGAAGCCGCCTGAGAGCCCGGAAACCGCCTCAAAGTGCCAAAATCACGCTCTCTTATTTCCCATAATACATATTATGCGATAAACGGATACCCGGAACCGCGGAAATGCGGACAATTTGATGCAAATCCTTCCGACCGTCTGGCTCCGCTTCCCTGCCATGCGATAGATGCCTCCGGGAGCCCAGGCGTTAACAGACGGACCAGCCGCACATGACCCAAAAGGACGATCCTCGCAGCATGGAGACGCTGCTGGCGATCATGGCGCGACTGCGCACGCCTGGAACCGGATGCCCCTGGGACCTCGAGCAGGACTTCAGGACAATCGCCCCCTATACGATCGAAGAAGCCTACGAGGTCGCCGATGCCATTGAGCGCCGGGACCTGAACCAGCTCAAGGACGAGCTGGGCGACCTCCTGTTCCAGGTGGTCTTCCATTCCCGCATGGCCGAGGAGGCCGGTGCGTTCTCCTTTGCCGACGTCGTGCAGGCCATCACCGACAAGATGGTCCGTCGCCATCCGCATGTCTTCGGCGACGCGGACGTCAAGACCGCGGACGCCCAGACGGCGGCCTGGGAGGAACATAAGCGCAAGGAGCGTCTCGAAAGGGGCGAGGGCCTGATGGACGACGTCCCGGTCGCCTTCCCTGCCCTGACCCGCGCCTACAAGCTCCAGAAGCGGGCGGCCAGCGTGGGCTTTGACTGGACCGAGCGCCAGGGGATCATCGACAAGCTGCACGAGGAAATCGGGGAGCTGGAAGAAGCCGTAGCAGCCGACGCGCCGCGCGAAAAGCTTCAGGACGAGCTTGGCGACATCCTCTTCGTGATCGCCAACCTCGCCCGCTTCCATGGCGTACAGCCGGAGGACGCGCTGCGTGGCACGAACGAGAAGTTCCTGCGTCGCTTCGCGCACATTGAACGCCACGCACGCAAGACCGGACGCGGCCTGACGGAGCTAAAGCTCGAGGAAATGGAGGAGCTTTGGCAGGCGGCCAAACGGACAGAGCAATCCGCCGCTGGCAAGAAGTAAGGAGCGCTGGTGATGATGACGATCTACGACTTCGCATTTAGCATCCTGATCGGATCCGTGACGGCGGTCATTGCCACGTTGCAGTATCCGTCGAACTCCGCCGTGCGTCAGTACGCAATGCTTGCCAGTCACACGCTGACCGGATTGGCGACGGGATTGTTCATGCTGGAGCATTTTGGCGTCACCCACGTCGTGGATCCGGCACATCGGGACTTCCTCATCCTGGGCACGCTCGCCTGGCTCGGCATCGGCATCATGGCCCTGACAGTCGACCTCTACTTCAATTTCGACACGCTCAAGGACGACCCTTCCTACGCGCTGTTCGGCCGGAGTGGCCTTGCAATCGGTCTCTTGCTGATGGGGATAGCTGCGATGACGGCGCTCACCATCGCCTGGTACCAGGTAGACCCGCAGATCCTCGCGACCCGCGGTAACGTCACCTTCCTGCACGCGACGGCAAATCCCCTGGCGATCAGCGCGCTCGACTGTCTCCTGTTCGCGCTGGACCAGACACAGAAAGCCATGCTCTTCGATGTGTCGGAAGTCTATCAGTTCGGCATCACGGACCTCGGCAACAACCCGCAGCACTACGCGTTCTCGACGCTGTGCCTCGTCTACAGGACGTACTATTCGATCTTCGTGATTGCGATCGCCATTCGCCTGACGCGTTGAAGATGGCTCAGTCCGTCAGGAACTGCGACGTGCCAGCCGCTCGCCAAAGCGTCGTTCGAAGCCTGACAGCGCCCGAACGGGAACCGATACGTCGAGGCGCACGGAACCATCTTCGGCATCCTGCCGCCTGACAACGTCGCCATTGGCGTAGGCCCAGGCGAGACCCGCGCCGTCCGTCGCCTCCAGCGAAATGGACGCATCCACGAAGTTCCGGCTCAGCGCGCGGTCGATACGCTCGAGAAGCGACCCGATGCCTTCGCCCGTCACGGCCGACACGGCGCTCTCCCGCGTGGTGTGGCTGCGACTGGCAAGCACGCCGCGCTCGTCTTCCGGCAAGAGATCGATCTTGTTCCAGACCTCGATCATGTTTTCCTGGGCCTCGGGCGCGACACCCAGTTCGGTCAGCACGGCATTGACGTCGTTCTTCTGTGCTTCCGTGTCGGGATGGCTGATGTCGCGAACGTGCAGAAGCACATCGGCCTCGAGCACCTCTTCAAGTGTCGCCCGGAAAGCCGCCACGAGTTGCGTCGGCAGGTCCGAGATGAAACCCACGGTGTCGGAGAGGATGATCTTGCGCCGCGAGGGCAGCGTGACGCCCCGCATCGTGGGATCCAGCGTGGCGAAGAGCTGGTCCTTCGCAAGCACGTCGGCGCGCGTCAGCCGGTTGAACAGCGTCGACTTGCCGGCATTCGTGTACCCCACGAGTGCCACGACAGGAAACGGAACACGATTGCGCGCCTCGCGGTGAAGCGAGCGTGTGCGCTTCACGTCCTCGAGTTCGCGCTTCAGTCGGGCGATCCGGTCGCCAATCGCGCGCCGGTCGGCTTCGATCTGCGTTTCACCGGGACCACCGAGGAAGCCGAAACCGCCGCGCTGGCGTTCAAGATGGGTCCATGACCGCACAAGGCGGCCCTTCTGGTAGGTCAGATGCGCGAGTTCCACCTGAAGACGGCCTTCTGCCGTGCGCGCGCGCTCGCCGAAGATCTCGAGGATCAGGCCGGTGCGATCCAGCACCTTGGCATTCAAAGCCTTCTCGAGGTTTCGCTGCTGGACGGGAGACAGTTGGCCATCGCAAATGACAAGTTCGGCTTCCGCGCTTTCACGCACGGCGAGGATCTCGTCGACCTTGCCCTTGCCGATCAGCGTCGCTGGCCGGATCTCGGACATCGGAGCCGGCAGCGCGTCCACGACCTCGAGGTCGATGGCCTGTGCCAGGCCGACAGCCTCCTCAAGCCGGGCCTGTACGGTACGAAGCTGATAGCGCTCGTCGGATTTCAGGTAGGGGTGAACCACGATCGCCCGGCGCCGCCCCTGCCCGGTTTGGCGATGCAATGATCCGGAATCGCGTTCGGTCAAGTCAGGTGCGCTTCGATCAGTGTGACGCGTCGACGCCCGAAATGTCCGTTTCCTGCTCGAACAGCGCTACGGGAACGGACGGCATGACCGTCGAGATCGCGTGCTTGTAGACGAGCTGGGAATGGCCATCGCGGCGCAGGAGAACGCAGAAATTGTCGAACCACGTGATGATGCCCTGAAGCTTCACGCCATTCACAAGGAAAATCGTCAGCGGTGCCTTGTTCTTGCGACACGCGTTGAGGAACGTGTCCTGGAGATTCTGCTGTCGATCACTCATGGGTTGACCCCATTTTGTTGCTGTGCACCGGCATCCCCATGCGCGACTCATGTCGCCCTGGTACCCGTGTCACGCGAACATGACCGACCTATTGACCAGTATCAAGGGGCAACACGCCAGGAGCACGAATCACCGACCCGGTTAACCATCACCCGAATCGCGTCGACCAGTAGATTTCCCTGATTTTCAGCGCGATCGGGCCCGGCTTACCGTCCCCGATTTTTTTGCCCTCGGCCATGACCACGGGCATCGCGCCTATGGTGGCGGCCGTCACGAAAGCTTCACGCGCCTCGCGAAGGTCATCCTCCGTGAACGGAGTTTCCGTGTACACCAGCCCGTGCTGGCGGCAGAGAGACAGGATCTCGCTCCGCGTGATGCCCGGCAGGATCTGGTGGCTCAGCGGGCGTGTACGCAGCCGCCCCTCGCGGTCCACGATCCAGGCATTGGTCGAGGCGCCTTCGGTGATGGTTCCGTCGGCAGCAACAAACCACGCTTCAAAGCAACCCGCGTCGCGGGCCTGCTGCTTGGCAAGAACATTGGGCAGGAGCGCGGTCGACTTGATGTCACAACGCGCCCAGCGCATTTCCGGAACCAGGATGATCGAAACGCCCTTCGCCGCCATCGCGTCGTAGCGCGACATGTCGAGCGCGCGCGCAGTGAGCACGAGCGTGGGCCTGACAGGCGGATTCGGGAAGCCATGGTCGCGCCGGGCCTGCCCCCGTGTCACCTGCATGTACACCAGGCCATCGCGCAGGCGATTGCGGGCCACCAATTCGCGCAGGATGACGCCCAGCGCGTTGCGGGAAACGGGCATGGACATCTGCAGCTCGCCCAGCGAACGCTCAAGCCGGTCGAGATGCGGCCGCTCGTCGACGAGCAACCCGTCACGGGCGGCGCAGACCTCGTATACGCTGTCGGCAAACTGGAAGCCCCGGTCCTCGACATGAACCGAAGCTCCCACATGGCGCATGAAGCGCCCGTTCACATAGGCAAAACGTGTCATCGTGGGGGCATCAGCCCATCACGTCATCAGGCCGGCCACCCGTATTGATGCCCAGGGACTTCAGCTTGCGGTGAAGCGCCGAACGTTCCATGCCGATGAACGCCGCCGTGCGCGAGATGTTGCCGCCAAAGCGATTGATCTGCGCCAGCAGATACTCCTTCTCGAACATTTCGCGCGCATCACGCAGCGGCAGCGCAATGATCCGCTCGCTGCCGGCACCCTGGCTGACGGCCGGCGTGGAATTGCCCACGTCGGACGGCAGCAGGTCCGCCGTGATCACGCCATCCGGCGCATCGGCCGCCAGGATCATGAGGCGCTCGATGTTGTTGCGCAGCTGGCGGACATTGCCCGGCCAGCTGTGGGCCTGCAGGGCAGCCATGGCGTCTTCGCCAATCTGCTTGGAGCTCAGGCCGGTCGACTGGGCGATACGCCCCATGAAGTGTTCAACGAGCAGCGGAATGTCCTCGCGACGCTCCGTCAGCGGCGGTACGCGGACGCTCACGACGTTCAGGCGGTGATAGAGGTCCTCGCGCAGGCGACCATCCTGGATTTCGGTACGCGGATCCGCCGAGCACGAAGATATGACGCGCACGTCCACCTGCACCTTCTGGGTACCACCCACGCGCTGGAAGTTCTGCTCCACGAGCACGCGCAGGATCTTTCCCTGCGTCTCCAGAGGCATGTCCGGCGCTTCGTCCAGGAACAGCGTGCCGCCATGCGCCTGCTCGAAGAGACCCACCTTGCGGCCGCCTTCCGTCGCGCCTTCGACGCCGAAGAGTTCGATCTCCATGCGCTCGGGCGCGATGGTCGCGCAGTTGATCGCGATGAAGGGATTGCGCTGGCGACGCGACTTCGCGTGCAGCAGGCGCGCAACGACTTCCTTGCCCGTGCCAGGGGCGCCCACGATCAGCACGCGGCTGTTCGTCGGGGCGATCTTTTCGATGTTCTGGCGCAACTGGCTGATGGCGTGGCTCTGGCCCACCAGGTCGAAATCGTCCCAGAGGCGCTCCTTCAGGGATTCGTTTTCCCGCCGAAGACGTTGCGCCTCCAGGGCGCGTTCGACCGTCAGCAGGATGCGGTCAGCTTTGAAGGGCTTCTCGACGAAGTCATAGGCGCCCTTGCGGATGGCGGTAACGGCGGTTTCGATGTTTCCGTGGCCCGAAATGACAAGCACGGGAAGGTCCGGATTGTCCTTCTTGATCTCGTCCAGCACCTGCAAGCCGTCCAGGCGGCTGCCCTGCAGCCAGATGTCGAGGATCACCAGCGCCGGCCGGCGTGCGCGGATCTCGCGCAGCGCGCTGTCGCTGTCTCCGGCAGTACGCGTGTGGTACCCCTCGTCCGAAAGAATACCGGCAACAAGCTCGCGGATGTCTGCCTCGTCATCGACGATCAGGACATCCAGGGCCTGAAGATTGCTTGGCTTGCTCATTCTCATTCACCCGCAAGTTTCATGGCGCCAATGAGGCGCGGAAATGATAGTCGCACCAGCGCGCCGCTTTCGCGTGTCGCACCGGTCTCGTCGGTTTTGGGAGCATCCTCAAGGGACAGGGATCCCTTGTGGTCTTCCATGATCTTCTTCACGATTGCCAGGCCGAGCCCCGTCCCCTTCACGCGCTTTGTCACGTAGGGTTCGGTCAGGCGGTTGCGGTCTTCCTTCGGAAGGCCGATGCCATTGTCCGCCACTTCCACGGCAACACGTCCCGCATCTTGAACTATACGGATCTCGATCCGTCCACCATCTGCGAGTTGCCCTTCATCGCCATCGATCCCGAAGCGCGCGCGAACCGCCTCACCGGCGTTCTTCAGCACGTTTGTCAGGGCCTGGCTGACGAGGCGTCCGTCGCATTCGACGGAAACCGCGGAATCCGGCACCAGCATCGCATAGGTGATCTGCGGATTGGCAACGCGCTGCAGGAAGACAGCGTGCTTGATGAGTTCGCAGATATCTTCTTCCGCCATGACCGGCTGGGGCATGCGCGCAAAGGACGAGAACTCGTCCACCATGCGGCCAATGTCTCCCACCTGCCGGATGATCGTCTGCGTGCACTGCTCGAAGATCTCCGGATCCGACGAGATCTCCTTCTTGTACTTGCGGCGCAGGCGCTCTGCCGACAGCTGGATCGGCGTCAGCGGGTTCTTGATTTCGTGGGCAATGCGACGGGCGACGTCCGCCCAGGCCGAGGTGCGCTGCGCCGAAATGAGGTCCGTGATGTCGTCGAAGGTGACAACGTAGCCGCTTTCATCCTCGCTGGAGCGTTCGCGGGTCACGCTCACGTTCAGGTTTCGGGTCTTGCCTTCGCGGAGCACGTCGACATGGGCCTGCGCCCGGCCCTCCGGGCTCCCCATCGCCTGGACCACGAGGTCGTTGAACTCCGGAACGACCACGCCGAGGTCCTTGCCGAGAAGCTCCTCCCGGGTCGTGCTCAGGAGCATCAGCGCCGAACGGTTGAAGACGTCCGCACGTCCGTGACCGTCGAGGCCGACAACGCCGGCCGACACACCCGACAGGACAGCCTCGGTAAAGCGCCGGCGGTGCTCGGCCTGCCTGTGGGACTCGATGAGTTCGTTGCGCTGGCTCTGGAGCTGGCCCGTCATGCGGTTGAACGCGCGGCCAAGGGAGGCCAGCTCGTCATCGTCATCGGCCAGGGCCACGCGCGCACTGAGATCGCCTTCCGACACCCTTTCAGACGCCCCGATCAGACGCCCAATGGGCATGACGATGCGGTTTGCCGTGCCAAGGCCGATCCAGATCGACGTGAAGAGGATCACGAAGGCGACGATGCCGTACATAAGGACGAAGGTCAGCTGGACGTCATCCCTGTCCTTCTCGAGGCGCTGGTAGTTCTCGACGACCTGCTGCGTGTTGCGCTGGTACTCGAGGATCTGCGGGTTCAGGTTGCGGACCAGCACGATGAAGATGTCGTTGTCGCGCTTGATGGTCGTCACGAGCTTGGCGACCGAACGGATCTGGCCATCATCGTAGTTGATCGAAAGCGCGGGCTCGCCGCTGCGGGCAACGGACATCTCGCTTTCGGTGGGCGGCGTCAGTTCGGTGAACCGGGTCTTGGCGCTGCCGAGTTCCGTGACCGAGTCATCGGCGGGATCGCGGCTGACCTCGACGGCCAGGATGTCCGCCCCGAGCTTGTTGGCGACGTTTTCCAGGATGCGCCCGAACTCGAGCGGATTGATGATCTGCAACGGGCTGATCGTGTCGATCGTGGAAGCGACGATCAGCGAGTCATTGCGAAGCTTCCCCGTGTGTTCCTCGAAATAGGCATTGGTCACGGCCAGGGAGTTGTCGACGACCGAACGGACGCCCCCGCTGAACCACGCTTCCATGGCAAGATTGATCGTGATCGCAGCGGCACCGGCTGTCATCACCACGGGAACGACTGCGATGAGACTGAAAATGGTAACGAGGCGACCATGAAGCCTCGCGCCGGCTGACCCGGACCGGCGGGCCTGCCACAGCTGCACCAGGCGTCCGATGACCAGCGCCGCCAGCGCCAGGAGAAGGAAGGCAAGAAGGACGGTCAGATACAGACGCACGTCCTGCGTCGGCTCGATCGGCGTGGAACCGGTCAGCACCAGATAGGTAAACACGACTGTCAGGAGCGACAGCGCGAGCAATACATAGGTGAGCCACGACGTACGGATGACCCAGAAGAGGTTCCGCTGCAGCCAGTCGTGCTGTTGTTCTGGTTTGGCCGAAACTGTCATTTTCGGTGTCCAGACCATTCCCCGTGTTGTCTATGTCACGCAGATTATCGGCAACACCGGGGTGGCAAACTTGCGCCAATGTACCCGATTGATGACAGTGTTGCCGATTTCCGTTGCTCAGTTACATCACTTCACCCGCGATGCAGGGGAATGTCAAGGCTCCGGATTTTCGCCCTGAGGGTATTTCTGTTTACCCCTAATATCTCGGCGGCCTTGATCTGGTTGCCGCGCGTGAGGCTGAGGCACTTCATGATGAGAGGCCTTTCGACCTCGCGAATGACCCGGTCATGCAACCCTGGGTCGGGCATCTGCCCCCCAAGCTTCGCAAATTGCTCGCTGAGGTAGGTCTCCACGAAGGACGCCAGCGTCACATCTTCCTCTCCCGCCCGCTTCGGCGGCATGGAAGGCTTCGGTTCCTGGAGCACGCTTGCGACCATCTGGCTCGTGATCACGGGCTCGGCATGGATCGCGAGCAGGCGCTGGATGAGGTTCTCGAGCTCCCGCACATTGCCCGGCCATGAGTGCCGCCGCAGCGCTTCAAGGGCACCCGGATCGATGGAGCGCAGCGCCTGGCCCTGCCGTTCTGCCTGGACAAAGAAGTGCTGCACGAGTTCGGGCACGTCTTCCGGCCGCTCGCGCAGCGCCGGCAGGCGCACGGGCACCACGTTGAACCTGAAATAGAGATCCTCGCGGAACGCGCCCTGCTCGATGAGCTTCTTCAGGTCCCGATGTGTCGAGGCAATGATGCGCACCGAGTGCTTGCCCGCATTCGACGAAAGGCGCACGTCGATGTCCTGCAGCGCCCGCACCATGCGTGTCTGGACTTCCAGCGGCCAGTCCCCGATCTCGTCGAGGAACAGTGTCCCCCCTTCTGCCTGGCGGATAAGCTCCCGCTCGGAACCCTCCGCCCCGAGCGCGGAGCCTCCCGCGATCACGAAGGGTCCATGCGCGCGCTTGCCAAAATCGTGCAGGGCGCGGGCGACCAGCTCCTTGCCTGTCCCCGATTCACCGGTGATGAGCACGGTCAGGTCCGACTGCGTCAGGCGCGCGATGACGCGGTAGATTTCCTGCATGGCCGCCGAGCGCCCGACGATCGGAAGCTCGTTGCTGACAAAGGGGCGGTCTCCCGGCTTGCGCACCGGGCTGCGCGCCTGCATGGCGCGCCGGACGACATTGACCATTTCATTCAGGTCAAAGGGCTTGGGCAGATACTCGAAGGCACCGCATTCGGTCGCATTGATCGCTGTCATGAGAGTGTTTTGCGCACTCATGACGATGACGGGCAGGTCCGGTCGCTGCTTCTTGAGCTTGGGCAGCAGCTCGAACGCATTCTCGTCCGGCATCACCACGTCCGTGATGACGATGTCGCCCTCGCCCGCCGAGGCCCAGCGCCACAGCGTGGCTGCATTGCCGGTCGTGCGCACCAGGAAACCCGCCCGCATCAGCGCGTGGTTCAGGACCGTCCGGATGGACGCGTCGTCATCGGCTACAATGACGGTGCCGTGGTTCATGGCTTTTTCTCCTGGTCGGGCCGGTACATCGGGAGACGGGCCCGGAACACTGTACGTCGTGGTTCGGATTCACATTCAATCGTGCCGCCGTGGTCGCTGACGATCTTGGCGACGATGGCAAGGCCCAGCCCCTGCCCCTTCGGCTTGGCTGTCACGAAGGGCTCGAAGAGGGATTGCCGAACGCTGTCGGAAATGCCCGGGCCATTGTCGCGCACGGAGATCTCCAGCGGCAGCGACGTGCGCACGCGCGAGTTCCCGACAGCGAGGTGAACGCCGGCCTTGAAGGACGTCTGGAGCACGATCTCGGCATCGGGCTGGCCCTGCAGCGCATCTGCCGCGTTCTTGACGAGATTGAGGAAGACCTGAACCAGGCGGTCCCTGTCGCCGGCCACATGCGGCAGCGACGGGTCATACATCTCCTGGAACTGCACCGACTTGCCGAAACTCGACAGTGCGAGGCGCTTCACGTGGTCCAGCACCTCGTGGATGTTGACGGGCTTTGCATCCAGACGGCGCTGGTCCGTGAAGACCTCGGTCCGGTCGACCAGGTTCCGGATCCGCTCGATCTCGTCGCAAATGAGCTTCGTCAGCGAACGATCCGTCTCGGAGGCGTTTTGTTCGATGAGTTGCGCCGCACCCTTGATCCCCGCCAGGGGGTTCTTGATCTCGTGCGCCAGAATCGCCGCCATGCTCGCCACGGAATTGCCGAGATGTTTCTGCGTCAGGTGCCGGTCGATCTTCATCGCGATCGAGCGCTCCTGGAGAATGACGAGCACCGCTCCAGGGAGATCCGCGACGGGCGTCACCGTCGCATCGACGACGCGCTCTCCCTGGCGCGGCAGTGCGATCGTAATGCCGTACTCGCTCGCGGCAACACCGCGCTTGCGCGCATTCTCGATCAGCATCAGCAGCGGGCTATTCGGCACGAGCAGCTTCTCGAAGCTGTTTCGCTTCATGACTGCCGAGCTGGCGTCGAAGAACAGCTCCGCAGCCGGGTTGGCAAACAGGACGCGCTCATTGATTTCGAGACAGAGCACCGGAAATGGAAGGCCCGTGAGCATCGCCTCGTGAAGAAACGCAGGAGCGGACCGGGCGTGTGCGTCTGCCGGGCTCATGCGGCCACCGCCGCCTGGCCGGACGCCAGACCCTCCAGTAGCGGTTCGGCATTGTCGGATCGCACGAGTTGGTCGCGGACCTGACGCGGCAGACCGGCTTGCTCCGCATACCAGCCCAGGTGTTTGCGGATCACCCGGCGACCAAGCGCGTCGCCATAGTGGCGCAGGGAATTGCGATACTGCGCGAGAGCAACGATCCACTTCGTTGCATCCGGCGGATCAGACCGCACCGGCCGGCCATCGACCGCATCCTGCATCTGCATCAGTCGCCATGGCGCACCGAAGGCACCCCGCCCGACGAGCACGCCGTCCGCGCCGGTGACCGCAAGGATGTCGCGTGCGTGATCCGGCGTGACGACATCGCCGTTGGCATAGACCGGGATCGAGACGCTCGCCTTGACATGAGCAATGCGTTCCCAGTCCGCCCTTCCCTCATAGAACTGGCAGCGCGTGCGACCATGTACGCTCACGGCCTGAACGCCGATGTCCTGCAAGGCCTTGGCAAGTTGCGGGGCGTTGAGATTGTCGTCATCCCAGCCCAACCGCATCTTGACCGTGACGGGAACCTTGACGGCATCAACGACAGCCTTGGCGATCTCAACGGCGAGGTCAGGCTCCCGCATCAGCGCCGAGCCACACAGCCCGCCTACAACCTTCTTTGCAGGGCATCCCATGTTGATGTCGATGAGGTCTGCGCCCTCGCCTTCCGCCAGGCGTGCGGCTTCCGCCATGCTCGGCGCATCACGCCCCGCGAGCTGGATGCCAAAGGGTCCTTCATCCGTGTCCGCCTTGAGGCGCAGCACGGCAGAGCGCCGGTCGCGCAGCAACTCGCGGCTGGCGACCATTTCGGAGAACACGAAGCTGGGTCCGAACGTACGAACGGCCGCGCGGAAGGGTGCATCCGTGACACCAGCCATGGGTGCCAGGATCACCGGTCGCTCCTGCCGACGCTCTTGCATTATGCCCATTTTTTGTGCATAATTAATTTGCCCAACTTTAAGTCAGGCTATCGTGATCGGCCGGCGCTGGCAAGTGGAATTTCGCAGGCGCAGCATGGGCTCTTCTTGACGTGGCCGCGCGGAAAACCTCCAAAGGCGCATGAACGAGTCAGAACAGTGCATTGCGATCATCGTGGCGGCCGGCCAGGGCGTGCGCGCCGGGGATGGCCTGCCCAAGCAGTATCGGACACTCGCCGGAAAACCCGTCCTTCGCCGCTCGATTGAAACGTTCCTCCGCAGCCCGCGCGTGACGGCGGTGCAGGTCGTCATCTCCAGCGGACAGGAAGAAATGTACGCGCGCTGCGTATCCGGCTTGAACCTCCCGCCCCCGGTGACGGGGGGCTCAACGCGTCAGGAGTCGGTCGCCGCCGGTCTGAAGGCCGTGGCGCCACTGAAGCCGCGAACCGTCCTCATCCACGACGCTGCCCGCGCACTGGTCGGACAGGATGTGATCGCCGCCGTGTGCCACGGGCTCGATGGGCACGACGCCGTCATTCCATGCATTCCCGCGTCGGATACGCTCAAGACGATCGAAGGGGACAGGATTACCGGCACTGTCCCGCGGGAGCAGTTTGCGCTTGCACAGACCCCTCAGGGATTTCATTTCGAAAAGATCATGAGCGCCCACCGCATGGCTCATGGTAAGGCGTACACGGATGATGCCTCGATCGCCGAAGCTGCCGGCATGGAAGTTCACGTGGTTCAGGGCTCACGGACCAACATCAAGCTGACGACGCCAGAGGACTTCGTGATCGCCGAACACATGCTTCAGGGCAGGGCAAGCCTGCGCGCCGGGACCGGCTATGACGTCCACCGCTTCTGTCCCGGCGATCACGTCTGGCTGTGCGGGGTGAAGGTGCCGCATTCGCACGGCCTCGAGGGTCATTCCGACGCTGATGTTGGCCTGCACGCGCTGACGGATGCGATCCTCGGCGCCGCTGCGCTCGGCGATATCGGCCAGCACTTCCCGCCATCGGACATGCGCTGGAAAGGCGCGAATTCCGCCGTGTTCCTCGCTCATGCCGCGTCGTTGCTGCGCGATCGTGGTGGCGAAATCGAGAATGTCGACATCACCGTGATCTGCGAGCGCCCGAAAGTGTCCCCCCATCGCGACGAAATGGCGGCGCGCATTGCCGCAATCCTAGAGGTCGACCGCGCGCGCGTCAGCGTCAAGGCCACCACCACCGAAGGCCTCGGCTTCACGGGCAGGCAGGAAGGCATTGCCGCACAGGCCATCGCAATGGTGCGCCTGCCATGATGACCGAAATGAAGATCGCGTCACTCCCGGAAGGCCGCAGGCTGACCGAACCCATGACAGCCATCGTGACCTTCTGTGGCGTCGGGCTCCTGCCCATTGCACCGGGAAGCTGGGGCTCCCTGGCCGCCCTGCCCTTTGGCATCCTGATCGCATGGATCGGCGGTTGGCAGTTCCTGCTGGTGGCCGCCGTGCTGGCCGCAGGCATTGGCTACATGGCGACGGATGCGTATGTGCACCTGACCGGCCGTGACGACCCGCCGGAAGCCGTGATCGACGAAGTCGCGACGCAATGGATGGTCATGGCCTTCGTGCCCATGACGCTCGCCGGCATCGTCGCTTCCTACTTCATGTTCCGCCTGTTCGACACGATCAAGCCGTGGCCGGCCAGCTGGGCAGACCAGGAGCTGGAAGGCGGCGCCGGCGTGATGCTCGACGACCTCATCGCCGGCGTCTTCGCGATCCCGCCATTGCTGGCCCTCGATATCATGGGGTTCTTCTGAAGTGACGCCCCCCACGCAGGTCCAGGAGCTCGCAACACGCGTCCTCGCCGAAGCAAGATCACGCGGACTCAAAATCGCGACAGCCGAAAGCTGCACGGGCGGCATGGTCAGCGCCGCACTCACGGACATCGCCGGCTCGTCGGATGTGTTCGACCGCGGCTTCGTCACCTACTCGAACGAAGCCAAGCAGGCCATGCTGGGCGTTCCCGCCGCGACGATCGCCGCACACGGTGCCGTCAGCAGTGAAACGGCAACCGCGATGGCCACGGGCGCCATACTCAATTCGGCCGCAGACATCGCCATAGCCATTACCGGCGTGGCCGGACCCGGGGGCGGTTCGCCCGCGAAGCCCGTCGGCCTCGTCCACTTCGCCGTTGCCCGTCGCGGTGACGGCGCCAAGCCACGGCATCACCTCTTCGGCGATCAGGGCCGCGCTGCGATCCGCGAGCAGGCCACCCGCGTGGCGCTAGAGATGCTGCTTGAGGCCGTCACCTAGACGGGATCATTGCCTTCCGGAGGGCGAACATCGACAGCATCCGGCAAGACCGCGGAAGGCTTCGCTGAAGCATCAGCCCCGTAAAGCTTGTGGGCCCGCTGTTCGAAGGACTCTGTCATCTTGCGGATCGCCTTCGTGAAGACGCCACTGATCAGCGTTTCCAGCGTCTTGCTGCGAAACCGGAAGTCGATGTCGAAGTCGATTTCGCAGCCCTGCGGCACCGCCGTGAAGTGCCATCTGTTGGTCAGGTGCTCGAAGGGTCCCTGGAGATACTCGATGACGATCGTCTTTTCCGACGGGTTGAGATTGACCCGGCTCGTGTACTGCTCGCGAAATGCCGAGAACGCGGCCACGAGGTCCGCGGTAAAGGAAAACTCCTCGCGCGACCGGATGCGCGTGGCCACGCACCACGGCAGGAACTCCGGATACCGCTCGACATCCGCAACGAGTGAGTACATCTGGTCCGGCGTGTACGGGACCAGCCTCTTTTCATGATGACGAGGCAATCGTACCGCCGTTGAGTTGGGCATTGCGCGCCGCACGCAGCCGCTCGAAGTCATCACCGGCCAGATAGGACGAGCGGGTCAGCGGAGTTGCCGCCACCATGAGGAACCCCTTCGCGCGCGCAACTTCCGCAAGGCCCTGGAATTCATCCGGTGTCCAGAAGCGATCAATCGCGGCGTGGCGCGGAGACGGCTGCAGGTACTGGCCGATGGTAATGAAATCGACGCCCGCCGCGCGCAGGTCATCCATCACCTGCATGATCTCTTCGCGGGTCTCGCCGAGACCAACCATCAGGCCGGACTTGGTGAAAGTCGCGGCGTCGATCTCCTTGGCCTGCTGAAGCAGCCTCAGGCTTGCGAAATATCGCGCACCCGGCCTGATCTTCAGGTAGAGGCGCGGAACGGTTTCAAGGTTGTGATTGAACACATCCGGCTTCGCCGCAATGACGGTCTCCAGCGCTCCCGGCTTGCGGAGGAAGTCTGGTGTAAGCACTTCAACAGTCGTCTTCGGTGACACGTCCCTGATTGAACGAATGGTGCGCGCGAAATGCTCTGCGCCCCCATCATCAAGGTCATCCCGGTCGACGGAGGTGATCACCACGTGCTCGAGACCGAGTTTGCCGACGGCCGCAGCCACCTTCCGGGGCTCTTCCGCGTCGAGCGATCCCGGCAATCCGGTCTTCACATCGCAGAAGGCGCAGGCGCGCGTGCATGTATCGCCCATGATCATGAAGGTCGCGTGCTTTTTCGACCAGCATTCACCCATGTTCGGGCAGCCGGCCTCCTCGCAGACGGTGTGCAGCCCGTGCTCGCGCACGATGGCTTGTGTCTCTGCAAACACCTTTGAGCCCGGGGCCTTTACACGGATCCACTCGGGCTTGCGGGGAATGGGGTTAACGGGGCGGTCGCGCTTCTCCGGATGGCGTAGCGCGCGCAGGTCCTTTGAGTTCTGGTCGAAAACGGTTGGCATGGCGCACCATATACCGCGAAAACGGGAGAATCATCCACGCGGTCATTCATCCCCGTGGAGAATCCGGTTAACTTCAAGGGGCAGATTCGCGGGATTCTTTCTGCAAAACTAACCCAAGCCTTGCTTGAGACTTGGGCAATGTTACCTTATCTGAAATAAATCGTGAGCGGCGCTAGTCCGCAATGGAGGAAAGCTCATGTCTGTTCCTGCATTCCAATCGGAATCCGTTCGCGCCCCGTTTGACATCAAGCGCACACAGAAGTCCCTGATCTCGGCCCTGGTCGAGGCTCGCCGCCAGTTCGGCGGCAAGACCGTTGCCATCTGGGATGCCGACGACAGGCAAATCACGTACGACGAAATCGTGCGCGCCTCCTTCGCGCTCGGCAGTGCCATGCGCAAATACGCAAAGCCGAAGGAAAGCGTCGGCATCATGCTGCCGACAGGCGTTGGCGCCGTTCTTGCCTTTTTCGCGATCCACGCGTTCGGTCGCGTGCCCGCCATGCTCAACTTCACCGCCGGTGCCCGAAACCTGAAAGCCGCGTGCGCCGCCGGCGAAGTAAAGGTCATCGCGACGGCGCGCCGTTTCGTGGAACTCGCCAAACTCGAACCGCTGATCGAGGAGCTCTCGACGGTTGCCACCATCGTCTACCTGGAAGACGTGCGGGAGAAACTGTCGATCGTTGACAAGGCGGCTGCCATCATCGGCTCGCTTCTGCCGGCCTGGGTCTTCGAGAAGTGGCCGCATCACGATGAAACGGCGGTGATCCTGTTCACGTCGGGAACCGAGGGCGACCCGAAAGGCGTCGTGCTCAGCCACGCCAACGTGCTCGCGAACATCGAACAGGTCCGCGCCCACATCGACCTCTATCCAAAGACGGACGTGCTGTTCAATCCGCTGCCGACGTTCCACTGCTTCGGGCTGACCGTCGGTGCACTGATGCCGCTGCTCGTGGGCATCAAGACAGTCTGCCACCCGTCCCCGCTCCACGTGAAGGAAATCACCAAGCGCGTTCGCCTGACCAAGGCCACGATCCTGCTTGCGACGGACACCTTCATTTCGCAATACGCGCGCGCCAGCGACGAAGGCGACCTCGCTTCGCTGAGGCTCGCCGTCTGCGGCGCCGAACGCGTGCGCGATGAAACCCGCGCCCTGCTCCGCCGTCGCTGCAACATGGAAATCCTCGAGGGCTACGGCGTGACCGAAGCCGCCCCCGTCGTGGCTGCCAATCAGCCGGGCGCCAACAAGCTGGGCACCGTCGGCAAGCTGATGGCCGGCATGGAGTATCGGCTCGAACCCGTTGAAGGCATTCCGAACGCCGGCCGTCTTTTTGTGCGCGGCCCCAACGTGATGAAGGGCTACCTGAAGCCCGACCAGCCCGGCGTCCTTCATCCGCTTGAGGATGGCTGGCACGACACGGGCGACGTGGTCGCGGTGGACGACGACGGCTTCATTGCCATCCGCGGTCGCGTAAAGCGCTTCGCCAAGATCGGTGGCGAAATGGTTTCGCTCGCGGTTGTCGAGAACTGCGCGTCGGCCCTGTGGCCGGACAACATGCACGCCGCCGTCGCCCTTCCCGACGGACGCAAGGGTGAGCAGATCGTGCTCCTGTCCGATGCGAAGACCGCCAATCGCGCCGAGATCGTCGCCTGGGCCCAGAACCATGGCGTCCCTGAACTTTCGGTGCCGCGCCGGGTCATCGTCGTCGACCAGGTCCCCGTGCTGGGCACCGGCAAGACGGACTACGGCTCGGTCACGCGTCTCGCAACCGAGCGGGTCGCAGCCCTTGAAGCCCGGGCGGCGGAATAGGACACCGCCAGCCCCGGCTGAGCTTTTCAACCACGGCAGCTCACGCTATTGAACAGCCGCCCGCCGTTGATCCTGCGGGCCTGAAACCGACGGATGCTGTCCTTGACCACGCCGAAGAACACTGGCCCGACCTTCGGCCGCTCGATCGCCTTTGTCGGCGGGGGCATCGGCGACGTGGTCATGCACACGGGACATTTCCAGGCGATCGCGCGGCACAGCGCCGGCGGCAAGATCACGATCGGATGCCGTTCGGCCCCACCCATCGTCGACCTGCTCAAGGGCAATGACTTCGTTGAGGACGTGATTGGCTTTGGCGATGGCGCCGACCGCAACCGGGTCGTGGTCGGCACGGCAGCGCGGAAACTGAAGGCCGGTCGGTTTGATTCATTTTTCTGCCTGAAGTCCAACCCGCGGCTCGTGACGGCCGCCTGGCTCGCCGGCATTCCTCGCCGCTTCGGCTACATGCAGGCCCTCGACCCTCGGTCCATGTTCCTGACGACCCGTGTGGTGGTGCCGAAGATCACGCCGCACCCCCTTCACATGAGCAAGGCGGACCTGCTGCTCGATCATCTGGGCGTGCCCTACGACCATGCCACCGCACGCCTTCACCCGAAGGCCGACGCCCTGCACCAGGCGAGGCAACTGGCAGGAGACGGCAAACTTATCGCCATAGGCGTGAACGCCAGCGTGCCCCAGCGGCAATGGGGTGAGCGCTTTATCCCGCTCGTGCTACGCCTTCACGAACTGACTGGCGCGCGCTTCGTGCTGTTTGGCGGCGGGGATGTACGCGACGTGGCCGCAAAGATCATCGCAGGCTCGAAACTGCCAGCCTCCGCCTTCATTGACCTGACCTCCATCGGAGCCTCGCTGGCGCTGAGCCACGCGGTGCTGTCGCTGTGCAGTATCTATGTCGGCAACGACTCAAGCGGCCTTAACCTCGCCGTGATGTCAGGGCTCCCGGGAATCGGGTTCTTCTCCCTTGCCCCGCCCCTGACCTACTCGCCACTCATTCTCCCCATCGAGCCGGTTCCCGCGGGATCGGGCGTGGAAGGTATCGGGGTTGAGCGTGTGACGGACATCACGTTGCAGGCCATTCACCAGCGTTGCCCTGACCTGCTCGCCTGACAGTTCGAAAGCCCCGCCTCGCTGTGGAAATCGATGAAACGCGCGGCAACAGGCGTCTGCAATGCGCCGGCATGTGATCCCTCGCACAAATCGAAACCACGCGCGTCGGCCATTCGTGGTTCGGGGCCCCATATCCGCGGGATTGTGAGAATCCGCCCACGGACGAATTTTCCCTGCACGCATTCAGTTCACGCGTTTGAAGGGGAAACCACATGGCCAACATCAACGGAAACAACTCGAACAACAACCTGATCGGCACAGCCTTTGCCGACACGATCCTCGCAAAGGGCGGCAACGACATCGTCGACGCCGGCGACGGAGACGACTATGTCGACGGCGGCAACGGCAATGACACGCTGAAGGGTGGGCTCGGCAACGACATCATGTTCGGTGGCGCGAACAACGACCGCCTCCATGGCGGGGACGGAAATGACCAGCTTGATGGCGGCACAGGAACCGACTGGGCAGACTTCGATGGCGGCGCGGCAGTGACTGTCGACCTCGTTGCCGGCACGGCGTTCGGCCAGGGCAACGACACGCTGTTCAACATCGAAAACGTGCTCGGCTCGAGCTTTGCGGACACGATCAAGGGCAACGGCTTCAGCAACAGGCTTGAAGGCGGAAACGGCGACGACACGTTCATCGCATCCTTCGGCAGCGACATCCTGCGCGGCGACGCGGGCGTCGACCTCGTGACCTTTGCCCAGCTTGGCGCCGCCGCGGTCGTGAACCTCGCAACGGGAACCTACACCGCCGGAACAGCCACGGGCACGCTGAACAGCATCGAGAACGTGACCGGCTCCGACCTCAACGACACGATCACGGGCAACGCGGGCGACAACGTCATCGACGGAGGCAAGGGCAGCGACATCCTCAATGGCGGCGCGGGCATCGACACGCTGAAGATCACGGCGAACACAAGCGCACCCTACAACCAGGGCGGCATTGTCAACCTGACGACCGGCATCTCCACGAGCTACGGTGCCACCGACACCGTGACGGGCTTCGAGAACGTGATCGGCTCCGACGTCTCCGACATCATCACGGGCAACGCCGGAAACAATGTCATCCACGGCGGCGGAGCAACCGACACGATCTATGCCACCATGGGTGTCGACCATTACGATGGCGACACCGGCGCAAACGACTCCGTCTACTTCACCAACCAGGCGGGAGTCACGGCCAGCCTCGCCACCGGCACCTACAGCTTCGATGCCAACAACTACGGCACGATGGTCAACATCGACCATCTGGTGGGTGGTGCGAACAATGACAGCCTGACGGGCGACGGTGCCAACAACAAGCTCGACGGCGACGCCGGCGCGGACGTCCTGCGTGGCGGTGCCGGCAACGACCTCATGTTCGGCGGCGCCGGCAGCGACCGGCTGATCGCAGACGGCGGAAACGACGAGTTGAGCGGCAACTACAGCCTGTTCGACTACGGTGACAATGCGAGCGACACGTTCGAAATCCGGTCGTCTGCGGGCAACGTCACGATCCACGACTTCGTACTCGGCGTGGACAAGCTGGACCTGACGGACTTCAACCTGGGGACCTCCAGTTACTGGA
This sequence comes from uncultured Flavobacteriaceae bacterium, assembly GCA_964646885.1. Lineage (GTDB taxonomy): Bacteria > Pseudomonadota > Alphaproteobacteria > Micropepsales > Micropepsaceae > SZUA-430. The sequence goes on along the minus strand of CAZYFM010000023.1, from coordinate 11,893 downwards.
CGGCGTCAGGCGCGCAGACTGCGCTCACCGAAGTGACCCTGACGCTGACCGGCCAGGGCCAGGAAGTCGTCAGCATCCTCCTGCACGGAATCGCCGACGGCTACAACCTGTCCCTCAATGACATGATCGGTGGAACGAGCGCGATCATCCCGCCCGCCCCGCCGCCCATCAATGGCGGCAACGGCCAGGCCGACATCTTCGAGATCCTGCCCATGGTCAGCGGTGTCGACGAGCGGTATGGCTTCGAGGACGGCCTGGACATGCTGGACCTGACATTCCTGAACCAGCCTGGCTGGCATGGCGCGCAGGGCGCCGCCAACGACGGTTCGGTGCTTTTCGACTTCTGGAACACGACCAGCGGTGACCACTTCCAGGTCCACCTGAACGGGGTCGGGTTCGGCCTGATCGACCAGAACGACATCATCATCTGACGTGCCTTCACCCTGCATGCCAACTGGGGAGGCTTCGGCCTCCCCTTTTTTGTGCGGTCATCCCCCCACATGCCTCTCCACCGTCCACATGCTGCCTCACTGCACGGATTTTCTTCCCCTGCCCAGTTTTTGTGCACCGCCCAACATTGACTGGAGCGCTGCAAAAAGGCCTTCTTCGGTACTGAAGCACGGCATTGATGGGAAAATGGAATCCAGTCCAGCGAGAACCAGACCCGCGATCATCAGCAACCGGGCGCGTCCCGGCGTGGACAAGCCCTTCGTTGACTACGTTCTGGGCAAGCCTTTCGACGAGATGTTCCTGCCGGATGGCTCCCCCCGGCCCCATGCCGCGGCCCTTTACGAGGCCCTGACGACCCTGCCGTCGGACGAACTCGTGCGCCGTCAGCAGGCCTGCGAGCAGTCCTTCCTGCACCAGGGCATCACCTTCACGGTCTACGGCCACCACGACGCGACCGAAAAGATCATTCCGACCGACCTTCTGCCCCGCATCGTGCCGGGCCGAGAGTGGGACAGGCTCGAAGCCGGCCTACGGCAGCGCATCACGGCGCTGAACCTGTTTCTCAAGGACGTGTACAACGAAGGTCGGATCCTGAATGCCGGCATCGTGCCCCGCGACCTTGTTTACGGATCCAAGCACTTCCTGCGCCAGATGAAAGGCGTGCCTGTACCGCTGGACGCCTATGTCAATGTCTGCGGTACCGACATCATCCGCGCCGAAGACGGTTCACTCGTGGTCCTGGAGGACAACCTTCGCGTCCCCTCGGGCGTATCCTACATGCTCGCCAACCGCGAAGTGGTGAAGCGGGCCTTTCCGGATGTGTATCGCGCCTGCGGCGTTCGGCCGATCGAGTCCTATGCGAACGAGCTTCTCACGACGCTGCGTGAACTGGCGACCGGGTTCCGCGACGACCCGCGCATCGTCCTGCTGACGCCCGGCATCTTCAATTCCGCCTACTACGAGCACGCGTTCCTGGCGCGACAGATGGGCATCGAACTCGTGGAGGGGCGCGACCTCCTCGTCCATGACAACATCGTCTACATGCGCACGACGTCAGGCGTGAAGCGCGTGGACGTGATCTACCGCCGCGTGGATGACGATTTCATCGATCCGCTCGCCTTCAGGCGGGACTCGGCACTGGGCGTGCCCGGTCTCATGAATGCCTACAGGGCCGGAAACGTGGTGATCGCGAACACGATCGGCACCGGTGTCGCCGACGACAAGGCCGTGTACTCCTATGTCCCCGACATCATCCGCTACTACCTGGGAGAGGAACCGCTCATCGGCATTGTCGAAACCTATCGCTGCCGCGAACCGAAGTCCCTGTCCCACGTGCTCGACAACCTCGACAAGCTCGTTGTGAAAGCCGTGGGTGAAAGCGGCGGTTACGGCATGCTGGTCGGCCCGCACGCCACGGCCGCCGAACGCAGCGCCTTCGCGGAAAAGGTCAAGGCCGACCCCGACAACTACATCGCCCAGCCCACGATCCAGCTTTCGACATCGCCGTGCTTCGTCGGTGCGGGGATCGAAGCGCGCCACGTCGACCTCAGGCCCTACATCCTCACGGGTCGCAACACGCGCCTGGTGCCCGGCGCGCTGACCCGCGTGGCCCTCAAGAGGGGCAGCCTCGTGGTCAATTCCAGCCAGGGCGGTGGCTCCAAGGACACCTGGGTGGTCGGATGAAAGGCGTCGCCAGATGATCGACACCGGAATGCTCTCGCGGGTCGCCGACTCCCTCTACTGGATGGCACGTTATCTCGAACGGGCGGAACACACCTCGCGCGTGCTCGCGGTCAAGCTCGAAGCCATGCTCGACCAGACCCCGGACGATGCCGCAAACGCCTGGATCCGCGTGACCTCGGCCCTCGCCTGGCCGGTGGCGGGTACCGTTGAAGGCCAGCCGCTGGACATTGCGCGCACCTTCACGCTCGATCGCAACCACGCCTCGAGCATCATCTCGGCTATCCGGCTCGCGCGGGACAACGCAAGGCAGGTGCGCGAGCTGATCTCGACCGAGATGTGGGGACAGATCAACCGGCTCTTCCTGCGCATCAACAGCCCCGATTTCGAGCACGACTGGAACCGGCAGCCCGTGACCGTGCTGCGCGACATCGCCAACGAACTCCTCCTGTTCGCCGGCATCACGGACTCCACCATGCGCCACGGCCAGGGCTGGCACTTCATCCAGCTCGGACGCCACATCGAGCGGGCGCAGCTCGTCAGCCGCCTCCTGGACCTGCACTTTGGCGACCTGCCGCCCGACGTGCCGAAGGACCTGCGCGCGCCGCAATACTTCGACTGGATCACGCTGCTCAAGCAGTGCACCGCCTTCGAAGCCTACTGCAAGGTCTACACGGCCGATGTTCTGCCGGCGAAGATTGCCGAGTTCCTGATCTTCGACGCCCAGTTCCCCCACTCCATCCGTTTCTCGGTCGACCGGGTGCAGGAGGAACTCGGGTTTCTTGGTGCCGGTGGCGTGGCCGGACGGCGCGTGCAGGCCGAACGGCTCGCCGGTCGCCTCAAGGCCAGCCTCGACTACGGGCAGGTGGATGAACTTCTCGCCGGGGACATCGACTCGTTCCTCCGGTCGATCCAGACCTCCTGCAAGGCCATCCACCAGTCGGTCTATGACGCCTTCATCGGCTACACCGTCGACGAACTGCTACCGGGCTAGGCACCATGTACTATTCGATCCGCCACCTGACGCGATACCGCTACGACGCTCCCGTGCGCGAGAGCATCATGCAGCTCTACATGCAGCCGAAGTCCGAAGGCCAGCAGCGCCTGCGTTCGTTCCAGGTCGCGACCACGCCCCGCGCGGCGCTCCAGGCCTACACCGACCACTTCGGCAATGCCGTCTATCACTTCGACGTGCCAAGCGCGCACCAGGAGCTCCACATCGAGGTCGAGGCGCAGGTCGAGATCCTGCCCGCACCCGCACCGCCGGAGTGGGTGGACGAGAGCGCCTGGCAACGCCTTGAGGCCGACCAGGCCCGGCACGACCACTTCGACACGCTCATGCCGCACGGCATGGCGCAGCCCACGTCCTTGCTGCAGGACTTCCTGCGCGAAAAGGGCCTCGCGCGCACGGGCGACCCGATGTCGACCATGCGCCGGCTCAACCGCGCCCTGTTCGAGGCGTTCTCCTATGCGCCCGAAGAAACCGAGGTCGACTCGCCCATCGACGTCGCGCTCGGCAAGCGCAAGGGCGTCTGCCAGGACTTCACCCACATCATGATCGCGATCGCGAGGCACTGGGGAATTCCGGCGCGCTACGTGTCCGGCTATCTCTACACGAAGCGCGATGCCGGCGACCGCTCCCTCGCCGACGCGACGCATGCCTGGGCCGAGGCCTACATTCCGGGGCCAGGATGGGTTGGCTTCGATCCCACCAACAACGTGCTGGCCGGAGAGCGCCACATCCGCGTCGCCATCGGCAGGGACTACGATGATGTCCCGCCGGCCCGCGGCGTCTACAAGGGCGCGGCCCATTCCGAACTCGCCGTCGCGGTCAGCGTCTCGCCCACCCAGTCACCGCGCCGCCAGGACGACTTCCTGCGCGTCGTCCGCACGGTCACGAGACCCTCAAGCCCGGGCGCCGCATCCTTCATCGACCAGCAGCAACAGCAGTAGCAATAGGGCGCCGGGCCGATCTCAGCCCAGCCTGAACCCCTCATAGCCATTCGCCGCCACCTCGGCGCACTTGCGCCGGTACTCCGGCACGCCGCCGACATAGGGCAGGAACACGCGCGGCTTGCCCGGCACGTTCGCCCCCATGTACCAGGAATTCGCGCGCGGATAGAGCGTCATGCCGGCGACTTCGTTCACATGCGCGACCCACGCATTCTCGGCCTGCTCCGTCGCCTCGATGGTCGACGCCCGGCGCGCCTTCAGGCTCACGATGCAGTTCATGATCCAGTCGACGTGGTGCTCGATGCTGGGCAGCATGTTCGACAGCACGGACGGACTGCCGGGCCCCGTCACGGTGAAGAGGTTCGGAAACCCCGCCATCATGAGGCCGAGATAGGTCCGCGGCCCCTCGGCCCACTTCTTCTTCAGCGCCAGCCCGTTGCGCCCGCGAATGTCGATCCGGTCAAGCGCACCCGTCATGGCGTCAAAGCCGATGGCATAGACGATCGCATCGAGCGCGTGCGTGCCCGTCCCCGTCTTCACGCCCTCGGGCACGATGGCCGAGATGGGATCCTGCGCCACGTCCACCAGGCTCACATTGGGGCGGTTGAAGGTCTCGAAATAGCCGATGTCGACGCAGAGCCGCTTCGTACCCAGCGGATAGCCCTTCGGCACAAGCTTCTCCGCCACGGCGGGATCCTTCACGATGCTGCGGATCTTGCGCGCAAAGAAGTCGGCGCCGATGGCATTCGCCTCTTCGTTGATGCCCATGTCGGAGAAGCCGCCGAGCACCGCAAAGCCGCCTCGCGCCCAGCGTTCCTCCAGGATGCGTTCGCGCTCGGCCGGCGGCGTCTCGAGCGTCAGCCGGTCCTGCGGGTCAACCTGCCGGATGCCGGCGCTGTTGGCGAGTGCCTGCGCCCTGAACTTCGCGCGGTTGAGCTTCCAGAGCTCTTCCGTCGCCGGATCGAGCGGCGCATTGTGGGCTGGCACACAGTAATTGGGCGTGCGCTGGAACACGGTCACGTGCTGCGCTTTCTGCGCGATGATCGGAATGGACTGGATCGCCGACGAACCCGTCCCGATCACGCCAACCCGCAAACCCGTGAAATCGACGTCCTCTTTCGGCCAGCGGCTCGTGTAGTAGGACTTGCCCCTGAAACTCTCGACACCCGGGAAGTCGGGTTCCTTTGGCACGGAGAGGCAACCCGTCGCCATGATGCAATAGGCGGCGCTGATCCGGTCACCCTTGTCCGTGGTGATGAGCCAGCGGTCCTGGGCACTGTCGAAGGTGGCGCTGGTGACCCGCGTGTTCAGCCGTATGTCACGTCGCAGGTCGAACCGGTCGGCCACATGGTTGGCATAGCGCAGGATCTCCGGTTGCGGCGAGTAGCGCTCGGTCCACTTCCACTCGTCATCGAGTTGCGACGAAAACCAGTAGCAGTACTCCTGGCTCTCGACGTCCACGCGGGCGCCCGGGTAGCGGTTCCAGTACCAGGTACCACCCACTCCGTCGCCCGCCTCAAGCACGATGGCCGGGATCCCCTGCCCCCGCATGCGATGAAGCATGTAGAGGCCGGCAAAGCCGGCCCCCACGATGACGGCGTCAATGCTGCTCGGAATGCCTGTCATGTGCGTACTCTCCGCCCGTCGGTTTCGGGTCCCTCGGGAGACCTCTCTGCCTTCCAGACTACGCCCATGACGGGAATGCGCAAGCACCTGCCCTAGTGGGCACGACGGCGCAACTCGGCGCTGGCTTCCTTCACGACGAACGGCATGTTCGAGGCATACTCCGCAAAGCGGCAGGCCGCCTCATAGACATGCGAGATGACCAGCAGTTCGCGATAAGACACAAAGTAATGTGCAAACAGCGAATGACCCTCGATGAAGAACTGCGGCGTGATCGGACCGAGGCGCAGGCGCTGCATGGCTTCAAGCGCCTCCAGCGCGTCCTGCTCCGCCTGATAGTCGTGGTGGGTGTGCAGGATCACCACCTTGAGCAGCCTGTTGGACGTGACCCAGAAGGGAAAGCCGATGATCGCGTCGCTGACGTACAGGTCCCCGTCCTGATCGGGCGACAGCACCACACCCTGCGCCGAGAGGTGCTTGCCAAGAAGCTCGAGTGAAAACTCGCGCTCCGGAATGAGCTTGGCCAGGTGCAGCCTGTCCAGAATTTCCATATTCTGCTGTTCAATTTTTTCCATTCATCACTCCTGCGTTGCAATACCCACATATGGCAACGGGCGTCTGGTCTTGCCCTCAGGACGCAATTGTCCTGATGTCAGCAAAGGCCATTCGCGGAAAGCACAGGAACTGAGGGAAATTCAGTTCACGCCCACGTTGCCGCTAGCCGGCAAAGACTGCCCCGACTGCCGGGACATCTCGTCCTTCGGTGCAACTGTCGGGAGGTGGTGCGTGTCATCAACATGGCGCGGACATTAACACATTGCGCCCGGAAGTCAAGGATTTTTGGAGGTGAAATGGGGACAACATGAGCACCTCTCATGCTGTCCCCGAAACAGCGGGCAGCGTCACGCTTCGATCATTTTGCTGCCACAATGCAACCACATTTCGGCGGTTACGCCGCGAGCACGCGGTCCAGGAATGCGGCGACCTGCGCACGCATGCGGTCCGAGCTGTGCTTCAGCACGGTCGTGACCTTGAGTGCGTCCTCGACGGCTCCTCCCGTTTCCGCAGCCGCGCGCGCGACCTGCCCCACATTCTGGCAGACCTGGCCGGTCTCTTCGGCCGCACGGCGCGTGCTCTCCGCAATCACCTGAGCGGTCGCGCGCTCCTGCTCGAGCACTTCGGCGATGCGCATCGCATTCACGTGCACGTCCTTGATCGTCGTGGCGATCTGTTCGATCGCCTGCACGGATTGCTGCGTCGACGACTGAACGTCCGCAATCTGCACGCTGATCTCCTCGGTCGCCCGCGCGGTCTGCGAGGCCAGCGCCTTCACTTCATTGGCCACCACGGCAAAGCCCTTGCCCGCCTCGCCCGCGCGCGCCGCCTCGATGGTGGCGTTCAGTGCAAGGAGATTTGTCTGCGAGGCAATGTCGCTGATGAGCTTGACCACCTCGCCAATCTTCTCGGCGGACGTCGAAAGTCCGGCAATCGTCTGGCTCGTGAGGTTGGTCTGCTGCATCGCGCGCGAGGCAATCTCGCGCGAGCGCGAAGCGGTTTCGCCCACTTCAACCATGCTCGTGTGCAGCTGCTCCGTCGCGGCCGCGACCTCGTTGACACCCGACATGGCCCTGTTCGCCACATCGACGGCGCCGTCACCGAGTTCGGCCGACGTGCTGGCCTGCGTCCGGAGATTGCCGGCAACGGCCTCGACACGGGAGATTTCTCCAGCCAGCGCCTGCACCGTCTCGACGACGTCGCGGCGGAACTCTTCCGAGATATCGACGATCGCCGCGTGACGCGCGGCAGCCGCCGCGCGCTCGACATGCGAGACCTGCAGGAACATGCGCGACACGCTGCGCGCGGCCCAGATCAGGACGGCCGCCTCGATCAGCACGATCACGGCGTGCAGCACGACGCGCGACAGGCTCGCCCCGTCAGGAAACACGGCCAGCGGATAGACGAAGTTGAGTGCCAGATGATGCGTGGCCGTTGCCACCGTGGCGGTGAGGATCACCGTCCAGTCAAAATAGACCGACAGCAGCGCCATGCAGGCGAAGTAGTACATGTGCATGTCAATGCGCCAGGCCGGAGGCGCCAGGTAGACCATGACCGACACCGTGCCGATGACCGAAACCGCAACGATGTTCCGGGCAAGCGCGCCGTTGTTGTCGAACTTCCAGGCCGCAGTCGCCACACCCGCCAGGGCCGTCACGCCGAGCACGGGGAAGACGAAGTCGGCGCCAACCCATTCACACAGCGCGAAAACCAGGGGCACATGCGCCCACAGGAACGCCAGCAGGAACACGCTGGCGGCCTTGCGCAGGGAATTCAGTTCGGGACTGTCACTGGACGTAACGTTCAGCATTGGCACTCCTCAAGAGGTTGTTCGGCTTTCCGGTCGCGGGCGGCTGGCACCCCCGCGCATCACCGGCCGCAATCACGATGATCGCGCCGGTCCGGTACACTTCCCTGACGAAGTCCGGGCGGCCTGGCAGCACGACGACCGTGCTCCCTGACACGCCACGCGACAGCAGCCGGCCACCGGCATCAATCACGCGCGACAGCGCCACGCCCTCGGGCGTTCCGGGGAGGAAAACGACCGCAACCGGTTCCCCCGGTCGCGGCGCAAGCACCACCCCGGCTGCAGGCACGATGGACAGCAGCAGAAACAGTGCCGTGATCAGGACATGCTTCATGCGCTGCGACTCACGCGGGAAGAGCGCAGGTACCGTAGGAACTTGCCGGTTAATGCAGTGTAAATCCCGGAAGCGGCAGGCTCACCCGAGAACGGGCAGCGCCGGGCAGATCAGAACGAGGAACCGGGCTGCGTCAGGAACACCGCTTCCTCCGCTGTCGACGCCCGCCCCAGGATCGCATTGCGATGCGGAAAGCGGCCGAACCGGGCGATGATGTCCCGGTGCCGCCGCGCGAAGTCGAGCACACTGGCATTTCCGAGCGCTGCGTAGAGTTCCAGCGACCGTTCCTGCACGGCCAGGTCCTCCGCATGCTGGTAGGGCATGTAGAGGAATTGCCGCTCGACTTCGTTCAGCCCTCGGTCCAGCCCCCGCGCGATGGCGCTGGCCGACAGCGCCAGGGCTGTTGCATCGGAGGAAAACGCCTGCGGTGTCCCGCGATGGATGTTGCGCGGAAACTGGTCCAGCACGATCACGGTCGCCAGCGCTCCCCGCGCCGTCGAAGTCCAGGTCTCCGGCACGCGCTCTCGCAGCGCTTCCAGCGTCGTCCCGAAGCGCGAGGCGATGAGGGCATCCACGTCCGGTTCCGATCGAAACCACTGCGGCGGCTGCAATTCGCCGAACCAGAAGGCGAGGACGTCTTCGGCTGTCTTCACGAACGGACACCCCTCTTCGTGCGAGCCGCGCGCGCAGGCTTTGCCTTCGCCGGCACGCGCAGCTGGAAAACATTGCCCTCAGGGTCAAAGCCATCACAGGCGCGAAAGCCCCGCGCCTCCCACTCTGCCGACTTTGGACGAAGCGACCCGCCATGCGCGCTCGCGGCCTTGCGCGATGCGGCGAGGTCTTTCACCGGCAGGCAGATCTTCAGGCACGTTTCTTCCCGCGCCGGATAGGGCGGGCCCGACGCCGGCACGCCACGCGGCATGGCGTGCAGCGTGAGCTCGAACCCGTTACCCGCCACCACGACATGTCCCTTCCCCGCATCTGTCTCGGTGAGACCCGCCACGGCCGAATAGAACGTGGCGAGTTTCCGGATGTCATCGGCGAAGATGACGGCTGCAAAACGCGGGATGACTGGCTTTGCGGGCATCCGCCTATTTTCCGACGAACCGCTTGCGCAGTTCGAACTTGAGAACCTTGCCGGCGGGATTGCGCGGCATGGCATCGATGATCTCAAGGCGTGACGGCAGCTTGTAGCGTGCCAGACGCTCCGTACCCCAGGCCCGCAGCTGCTCCAGCGTCAGAGTCTGCCCCGGCTTCAGCACGGCGATGGCCACAACCGCTTCGCCCCACTTCTCGTCCGGCTGGCCGAGCACGGCCACCTCCGAAATCGCCGGATGCGCGTAGAGAACGGCTTCCACTTCAGCCGGATAGACGTTCTCGCCGCCCGTGATGACCATGTCCTTCACGCGGTCGCAGATATAGAGGAACCGGTCTTCATCGTAGTAGCCGACGTCGCCCGAATGGAACCAGCCCGCCGCGTCGATGGCGGCTGCCGTGGCCTCCGGCTTGTTCCAGTACCCCTTCATCACGTTCGGTCCGCGGATGACGACTTCGCCGCGAGCCATCGGTTCGTGGATGAACTTGCCGTCCGCGTCCATGAGTTCAACGTCCACGAAGAACCCGGGCCGCCCGGCGGAACCGATCTTCTTGGTGCCCCACTCGCTCGTAAGGAACGTCGCCATCGGCGCAGTCTCGGTCAGGCCATAACCCTGGTTCACGGGGACACCGCGCTTGGCATAGAGGTTGAGCAGCGGTTCGGGCACCGGCGCACCGCCGCACACGATCATCCTGAGGCTCGACAGGTCGCTCGCAGCGAACGACGGATGCTGGCTGACGACGAGCAGCATGGCCGGCACCGCGAAGGCGGTCGTCACCTTGTACTTCACGACGTCCTCGATCCAGCGCGTCGGGTCAAACCCGCGATGCAGCAAGACCTCGGCGCCCTTCTGCCACGCCACGAGCGTGGTGACGTTCAGTCCGCCAATGTGGAACAGCGGCGCGCAGACCAGCGTCACGTCGGTTTCCTGCGTGTCGATGGTGAGCAGGCCCATGCTGTTGTTCCACCACAGGTTTCCGTGGGTCAGCATGGCACCTTTCGGCCGCCCGGTCGTGCCGGAGGTGTACATGATGATGGCGACTTCATCTTCGCCGATCGCTTCGGTTCCCGTGTACGGCTCCGACTTGGCCGTGAAGGTCGATAGCGAAGGCCATCCTTCGGCATCGACATCCGCCGACAGGAAATGGCGGCAGGGCAGCTTGCTGCGGACGGAGTCGATCACCGGGCGATGCGGGCCATCGGCAACGATCGTGTGCACGCCCGCGTCATTGATGATGTAGTCGAGTTCGGGCCCTGTCAGCCTGAAATTGAGAGGCACGAAGATCGCGCCCAGGCGCGCGGCCGCGAACATCGTGTCGAAGAAGGCAGGCTGGTTCAGGCCAATGAAGGCCACGCGGTCACCCCGGCAAACACCCGCAGCCTTGAGCGCACCCGCAAGCCTGTCGAAACGCGCCTGCATTTCGGCATAGGTCCAGCTCTTGCCCTCGAATGTCAGCGCGCGCCGATAGCCCGTGCGCTTCGCACGTTGCAGGAACCAGTTTCCGAGACTGACATCAGGTGCGGCCATTCCATTTCCTCCCAGGCTGCTTGTGTTCCGCAGCGACGGGACGTTCTAGCCGATGCGTGGCGCACCCACAATGAAAGGGGCCGGAAAAGCCCTACGAAACCTTGGAGAACAGGAACATCACATAGGCCGCGTAGCCTGCGAGGAGGAGCAACCCGTAAAGCCGCCCGATCCGTCCGCCCAGGAACAGGGGTGGAAACAGGGCGACCGTTGCAGCCACCATCACCCACATATCGATGCGCGCGATCTCGGGATCGATCTGCACGGGACCCAGCAGCGCGGCGACACCCAGGATACCCAGCACGTTGTAGATGTTGGACCCCGTGACATTGCCGACCGAAATGTCGGCCTTTCCCCGGATCGCCGCCACGATCGATGTCGCAAGCTCGGGAAGCGACGTACCCGCCGCCACGAGGCTGAGGCCGATGACGGTTTCAGAAATGCCGAACTGGCGCGCGATCGAAACCGATCCGTGCACAAGCATGTCGGCCCCGATGACCAGCAGGCCAAGCCCCGTGCCGATGAGCAGCAGGTCGATCAGGACGGAATGCGAAGGCACTTCGGCGGTCGGAGTCTCTTCTTCCGGCCGAGAACTTTCCTGGCCGTAGGAAAAGACAACCATGGCCAGCAGCACCGAGAGGAACAGCACGCCTTCGGCAAATCCCATCACATTCATGCGCAGCGCGATCCACGCAAACAGGCCCGCTGCCGCCAGCGCAAAAAATCCGTCACGCCCGATCGAACGGCCCGAGACGGCGATGGGAGAGATCACCGCCGCCACGCCCAGGATAAGCAGGATGTTGAAGATGTTTGAGCCCACGACATTGCCCACCGCAATGCCGTAGTTTCCGTTGAGCGAGGCGTTCACGC
>CAZYFM010000022.1:0-34818 GCA_964646885.1 uncultured Flavobacteriaceae bacterium | reverse complement strand
GCGCTTTGAAGTGTCCGGTAATTTCGCCGGCGGCGTAAACAACTCGGGCACGATCATCGCGGATGACGATGCGATCCACATGGACGTGGGCGTGTCATTCTCTGGCGGCATCACCAACTCCGGTGATCTCGACGCTGGCGATGACGGTATCCGCACGGAAGGCTCAGGCTTCGAAGGCGGCATACACAATCTCGCAGGTGGCGTGATCCTGGCTGGTGAAACCGGTATCGACGTGGACAACGACACGTTTGGTGGCGGCATCACCAACGCGGGTACGATTACCGTCGACACGCGTGGCATTGACACAGACGTTCAGACCTTTACCGGCGGTATCGCCAACTCGGGTAGGGTCGTCGCCACCTCTGGAACAGCAATCGAGGCATCGGGCGACACGTTCTCGGGTGGCATCCTGAACGCAGGTGCTGGCTACCTCGAGGGCGGTGAAGGCGACGGCATCTACGTTGACGTCACCACATTCAACGGCGGCGTCAGCAATGCCGGCACGATCGTCTCCACGGATGACGGCGTCTACATGGGCAGCACGACCCACAATGGTGGCTTCAACAACTCGGGCACCATCAATGCCGGAGAGGAAGCCATTTTTGTGAGTGTCGACACCTTCAACAATGGCATGACCAACTCGGGTCTGCTGACCGGCGACACCGGTATTGACGTGAGCGCCACAAACTTCAACGGCGGGTTCACCAACACGGGTCATGTCGACGGTGCATCCTATGGCGCCTACTTCAGCGTGACGAACTGGGCGGCAGGAAACCTGACCAACTCGGGAACGATCGAAGCCGGTTCGTACACAGCCTTGTACGTAAGCACGAGCACATTCGCTGGCGATATCGTGAACTCCGGAACGATCCTATCTGCAGACTACACGGCGGTCTCGATTTCGGCGGGCAACCACACCGGAGGCTTTACAAACTCCGGTCTGATCCAGGGCGAAACCAACGGCGTCTACATGTCGACCTCCACGATGTCGGGCAATTTCGTGAACTCGGGCACGATCATTACCAACACAGATGAAGCTGTGTACATCTCAGGAACGACTATTGGTGGAGTGCTGACTAACTCGGGTCTGATCCAGTCGGATACGTCCGACGGCATTTCCTTCTCGGGCGGTCATGTTTCCGGCGGTATCGTGAACTCTGGAACAATCATCGGCGCAACTGATGCGATCGACGTCTCGAGCGCTGACACGGGCCATAACATCACCCTGGCAGCGGGCGTGGTTGAAGGAGATATCGACCTTCAGAACGGCTACGACGACACGCTGAACCTCAATGGCGGCACCTTGTCGGGAGACATTGACGGCTACACATCCGACGATGTTGCGAACGTGAACGCCGGTTCCGGCAGCTTCGCCTACCTGAACGGCACGATCGATGGTCTCGACCAGTTCAACGTCAACAGCGGCACGGCCATCATGGGCGGACCGGCGGTTGGCACGAATGGAGACGGCGTCTCGACGGGCGGTGAAGGCATTGACTTCATCAACGTCAATGGCGGCGCGCTCTACCTCGATGACGACAGCGTCCTCGAAGCCAACGACACCTATGACCAGGATGCCGCTGGAGAAGTCCAGTTCCTGCTCAGCCGCGACACGGACGACAATACCTTCTCAGGCCAGATTATCGCAGACACGGCGAATATTGACGGCACGATCACCGGCGTGATCGACCTGGAGGCATTCTCTCTGGGTGCTGGAACCACGAACTTCTTCACCTACGAAGACGTCATCACGGCCAACTCGCTCAATGGCACCTTTGACAACGTTGGCGTCCTCGACGACCTGATCTTCTTCGATCTGACGGCCGAGTACGACGGCGACGACACGGTGGACCTCGTCCTCGAGCGCCTGAGCTTCGCCGAAGTCCTGGCAGAGGCAAGCCAGAGCTCGAACCAGCAGCAGGTCGGTGCCGTCCTCGAGACGATCTTCAACAACGGCGGCTTCGATCCCGACTTCGCCGAAGCCTTCGAGGATCTGCTCGGTTCGTCCAGCTACGACGAAGCGCTGGCCGTCTACGACCAGCTCCTGGGTGCGGAACATGCGCAGGCAGCCCTTGCGATGTTCAACTCCATGGGTCAGTTCCAGGGCTTCCTGGGCGAGCGCATGGACGTGCTGCACAACGGCATGGGCACGGCGCAGTGGGCGATGTTCGGTCAGCCGGGCACGCAGGTGGCCGCAGCCGAAACGGTCCTGGCCGATGCCTCGCCTTCACCGGCAGTCGGTGGCGGCAGCATGGTCACGACCCGCAGCGGCAACACGATCTCCATGTTTGGTGGCGTGAGCGGCAACTGGTCGAGCGTCGAGGGTGACACGAACGGTCCGGGCTTCGATCAGGACTCGTTCGGCCTGAACGCCGGCGTCGACTACGCCTTCTCGTCTGAAACGGTTGTCGGTCTCGGCGGCTCGTACCAGACCTCGGAAGTCGAGTTCGAATCCGACAACTCGGGTGACGTCGACACCTTCGCCGTTGGTCTCTTCGGTACCTTCGGCCTGGGCGGTGGCTACCTCGATGCGAACGCGAACGTGGGCTTCCACGACGTGAGCATGAGCCGCCTGACGCCGGCACCGGACTACGCCAGCGCCGAGTACAGCGCCACGTCCTGGTCGCTGTCGGGCGAACTGGGAACGGTGATCCCTGTCGGCCGCGCCTACGTGGCGCCGATGCTGAGCATGACCTACGTGGGCGTGTCGGTTGACAGCTTCACGGAGACCGGTTCGGCCTTCGCGCTCTCGGTTGACGGTGCAGACACCGACTCCTTCGCCACGGTCCTCGGCGCCCGCGCCGGCGACTACTTCAAGGTCGGCAAGGCGACGGTCAACCTGCAGGGTAACCTGGGCTGGCGCCACGAGTTCGGCGACGAAGAAGCCTCCTTCACGGCGGCGTTCCTCGAAGAGCCGGCACTGCTGTTCAACGTGGACAGCTCGAAGATCGCGACGGACAGCGCGACCTTCGGCGTGGGCACCACGGTCAGCATCTCGACCCGGACGGAAGTGTTCCTGAACTACGACGGTGTCTGGAACGCCGAAGCCGACAGCCACAACGCCTCGCTGGGCGTCCGCGCTTCCTGGTAAGCGCGTAGCAGTACTGCAACGAAGGGCGGCCCATCGGGCCGCCCTTTGTGATTCAGCGGCGGCTTTCCGCTTCCAATCCTTTACTGACGCAACACCCCTTAACTCGCGGGTAACCAAAGCACCCCAAGGTGACCCTTGAATCCGGCTGGGCGAAGGGCCGGCCGCGCCTGAGCTTTAAAGGGGGCAGGGCGCGGCCACGCTTCGCTGGCAGCCAGTCAGACTCGCGAGAGGGGCGCCGATGCGTAATCGTAATTTTCTTTTGAAATCAGGGGCTTCTGCCTTTGCGTTCCTGGCGGCAACAGCCACGGGACAGGCCGCCGACACGGTCACGGGACCGGAGACGACGGATCCGTACACCAACGCGGAATCGGACATCGTCACGATCAACGCCGACGCAACGATTCGCGCCGACGGCATCACCAACGACAGCTTCTTTAACGGGAAGGCGATGCTGAATGCCGGTGGCAACCTCATCATCGACGACAGCACCCTGCTGGGTGACATCGTCAACACCGGCAGCATGGTCTCGTCCACCGGGACGGCGGTGCAGATCCTGAACGACTCCCAGGTTTTCGGTGAACTCAACAATTCGGGCCTTGTCAGCGGAACGATTGCAGGCGTGCTGCTGTCGGACGACAGCACCCTCGCAGGCGGCCTGACGAACTCGGGCACGATCGGAGCAGGCTCCACGGCCATCCTCATCAACCTCGACAGCGAACTCCTGGGCGGCATTCACAACAGCGGCCGCATCAGCGCCAACGTCGCGGGTATCGCGGTCAATGGAACCGACGCGGAACTGTGGGGCGGTATCACCAACGCTGGCACCATCTATGCCGGATCATCGGCCGCGATCCTGCTGTCGGGTTCGATCTATGAGGGCGGACTGACGAACTCGGGGCACATCACGGGCCAGACTAGCGCCAACGGCATCACGATGACCGGGGGGACCTTTGACGGCAACCTCGTCAATACCTCGACGGGCGTGATCGAGGCCACGTCCACGAGCGACATCGCCATAGAGATCACGGGCGGCACGTTCGAGGGTTCGATTTCCAACAGCGGCACGATCATCGCTGACGCTTCGAACGGTGTGGCCATCCGCGTGCTCGGTACCACGGATTACAACGGCGGGATCACGAACACGGCGACGGGCCTCATCAGTGGCGATGTCGTGGCAATCTCGCTGGGCAACAGCACGTTCGACGGCGACATCACGAACGCCGGCTCGATCCGCTCGGCCAATGGTGTAGGCATCACGGAAAACGTGACGACTTTCACCGGAAACATCAACAACCAGTCGGGCGGCGCCATCAGCGCGTTGAGCACGGCACTCAACATCACATCGACGACCTTCACGGGCAGCATTACCAACGCCGGCTTGATCAGGTCCACGAACGTGGACGCCATCATCGTCAACGCGACGACCTTCACCGGCAACCTGACGAACACCGGAACGATTGAAGGCGGCGACGACGCGATCGTTCTCACGGGCACGACGTTCACCGGCAATGTGGGCAATAGCGGCACGGTCACGGCATCCGGCGATGCCGTTCTGCTCGAGGCGGGAACCACGCAGACCGGCAATATCGCGAACTCGGGTCTCATCGAGTCGACGAATGCCAGGGGCATCGCCATTGAAGGCGTTGTGACTGGCACCTTGACCAACCAGAGCAGCGGCGTGATCCGTGGCTCCGTGGATGGCATTGAAGTCAACGGAACCGTGACGGGCGGCATCACGAATGCCGGCACAATCATCGGCGAGTCCTTTGCAGCCGTCGACGTTTCGGGCGCCGACGCAGCCCACACGATCACCCAGACTGCCGGTCTCATCAGGGGAGGGAACGGCACGACGGTCGGCATCGCGATGAGCCTCAACAACACATTTGCGGATACCGTGAATGCGAACGGCGGCATCATCGACGGAAACATTGTTGGCGGTGTAGGCGACTCCGACGACGTCACGATGAACCCGACGTCCTCGTTCGTCTATCTGCGCGGTACGGCCACGAACATCGACCAGTTCAACAAGCAGGGAGCCGGCAACGCGCTTCTCGGTGCAGCAGCGCGCGGCGCAACGACGTCCGCTGTCGGCGTGACCATCAACGCGGCCAGCATGACGAATTCCGGTACCGGTCGCCTCTACCTCGACGATGACACGCAGGTGAACCTTTCCGGGGCCTTCACGCAGTCGGCGGGCACGCTCGAGTACTTCCTGACGCCCGACATCACGCCGAGCGGCTTCGGCCAGATTGCGGCGGGTTCGGCCAGCCTCGGTGGCGCGGTCGCAGCCTACATCGATCCGGCAGCATTCGCGGCGGCAGGTGGAACGACATTCACCTACACGGACGTCATCACGGGCACCACGTCGGGGACCTTCACGAACGCGTCTTCGATCGAGATCAATTCGCTGTTCTTCGAAGGCGAAGCGGACGTTCATGCGGGCTCCGTTGACCTGATCCTGACCCGCCTGGCCTTCGGCGACGCGCACGTGATCCACGATCCGACGCAGAACCAGACGGCGATCGGTGACGCGCTCGAGATCATCTACGGCAATGGCGGCTATGGCGCCGACTTCGAGGACCTGTTCGCCCATCTCTTCTCGCTGCCGGCGGGATCCGAGCATGATGTGGCGCACATCTATGACGAGCTTGCGGGTGCAGAGCACGCCGACGCGCAGGAAGTCGGCCTGCGACTGAACCATGGCTTCGACGGTGTCGTCGGCGGCCGACTGAAAGACCTGCGCGCGACGCAGGCGGCGGACCATCATGCAAGCCTTCGCCTCAACCGCTACGCCGAAGCCGACCCGATCGTCGTGTCGGATGCGCACCCGGCCGGTCACGGACTGCGTGGCGCGACGAAGGCAGGTCTCTGGCTGCAGGGCTACGGTGACTGGGCGGAAATCGAGGGCGACGAGGAAGCCGTCGGCTACGACCAGGAATCGCAGGGTATTGCCGGCGGTGTCGACGTGGCGGTTACGCCGGCGTTGCGCGCGGGTGCAGCCGTCGGCTGGTCGAACGGCGACGCGGAGTTTGAAACGGCAGGCGACGAAACCGACGTGGATGCCTTCCATGCCGCGGTCTATGCCGCCTTCGAAACCGGTCAGTTTTATGCTGACGCGATCGTGGGCTTCGCGCTGCAGGACGTTTCGACCTCGCGTCATCTCGAGCTTGGCTTCGATACGTTCGATGCCGAAGCCAGCTACGACGCCACGGGCTGGGACATCCATGGCGAAGCCGGATGGATGGTGCATGCAGGTGCGGTCACCTTCGAGCCGTTTGCGGCTCTGGCCTATGCGCTGCTGTCCTCGGACGACTTCCAGGAAACCGGCGCCGACGCTTTCAATCTCTATGTGGACAGCCAGACGGCCGAGACGCTGTCGTCAAGCCTGGGCGCCCGCGTCAACGCGGCCTGGACCGACGGTGGCATCCGCTATCTTCCCAGCCTCGAGGTGGCGTGGCGTCACGAGTTCCTCGACGAACGCCAGCGCATCGTGGCGGCGTTCGAGGAAGATCCGGCCACACGCTTCCAGATTGTCTCTTCGGCGGCAGCGCGCGACAGCGCCGTGGTCAAGGCTCGCTTCGGAGCCGAACTCAGCCAGGGCTTCGCGGTCTTCCTCGACTACAACGGCCTGTACAACTCGGCTGCCACGAGCCATGGCGCAGCCGCGGGCCTGCGGGCATCCTGGTAGCAGGAACGGGATACTTGAAATGCGAAGGGCGCCCCAAGGGCGCCCTTTTTGCTTGCCGCGGGAGCGGTGTCAGTTGTCCGTCTTCGGCGGCTTGGCAGCGGTGGACGCTGCGGGCGTCGTCGTCGAAGCGGCTGGCTTCGTTGTCTTGGCCGTCGACTTCTCGGGCTTCGGCTTGATGCCGTTCGCGGCATTGTAGGCATCGACGAGCTTGTTGAAGTCGATCGCCAGAACGTCACGCTCATCCTGCGCGCGGTTGAACACCTTCACGAGGTACTCGCTGTCCTTTTCGCTCAGGTTTTCGCCGAACTTGTCGCCCAGCGTGAGCAGGCATTTCTGGTAGTGGCTGACTTCAGAAATGTAGTCGTCCACGGCACTGCGCGTGCGCTTCATGTCGTCAAGCGTGGCGGTCTTCGCATCGACCATGATGGTCGGCGCATAGGGGAAGTTGCCGCAATTGCCGACAATTTCTTCCTTGATCTTGATGGTCTTGGGCGCGGCCGGGCTGGATGGCGCCGCCAACAAGGAATGAGCCGTGAACGGCAGCACCAATGCCGCCAATGCAAGAAACCGCATGAAACCCTCGCGAAAAACTGACTGCGCCCCGTGCCCCAAGCCGGACAGCCGCACACCCTCTTTGCAGGGGGCGGGCCAACAGGGGAATGTGAATAACCCAATCGCCGTCTCGAATCTACCCTTAACGGGCAGGTTTGGTTTCCGGCGCCGGAATTCAGGGCCAATCAGGGGGCGCGGAACGCGGCAGCCCAGCTCGTGACGGGTTCACCTGCCTCAAATCGGCACGTGCATTCAACAAGGCTGCAGACGTCAAATCCATGCCGCTCGGCGAGCCGTCGAAGGTAGGCCTCGCTGTGTCGGTACCGGCGCTTGGGCCCCAGTTCGTGGTCCCGGTGGTCGCCACGCTCGGTCGTGAAAAGCCACAGCCCGTCCGGCGCAATGCGCTGGCGTACGGTCGCAAACAGGCTGTCGAGGTCGCCAAGGTACACGAGCACGTCCGCAGCCAGGATGATCCCGTAGGGACCGTCGAGCCCGTCGGGGAGGCGCTCGACATCTCCTTCGCGCAACAAGCCATAGGCACCGGTCTCGCGGGCCTTGTCGAGCATGCGTGGCGACAGGTCGACGCCGGAAAGGCTCCGGGCAAGGTCCCTGAACGCAAGCCCCGAAAGTCCCGTGCCGCAACCAAGATCGAGGATGTCAAAGGTC
Source organism: uncultured Flavobacteriaceae bacterium (assembly GCA_964646885.1). Classification (GTDB taxonomy): domain Bacteria; phylum Pseudomonadota; class Alphaproteobacteria; order Micropepsales; family Micropepsaceae; genus SZUA-430. Next base: position 26,821 of record CAZYFM010000022.1, on the reverse strand, counting down.
TCGCCCGGCGACGTCAGCATCCCGGCCAGCTGCCGCAGGATGGACGGCGCCGCATAGCCCAGCCGCTCCCGCATGCGCACGTCATAGTCATCCGCAAACTGGTTGAAGAGATGCTTCACGTAGCCCGCATCGGCACGCGAACGCGCATCAATCCGCGCCGCGCGCGCACGTATGTCCTCGGCATCCGCATCGGCGACGTCTCCGAGTTCGAGCGCCGCCTCCAGTGAAGCGACCGCCTTGTCCGCCTCGCCGGCTTCAAGCCAGAGCCGCGCGACAGCCAGATGGGGTGCGCTGTCCCCGGGAGAAAGCCGGGCCGCCCGCTGCAATTCACCGATCGCTGCAGGCAGTGCACCGGTCGCGGCAAGGGCTTCCCCGAACGCGACGAGAAGTTCCGGCGTGTTTGGCGACAGGTGTCCGGCTTCTCGCAAGGCGTCGACGGCTTCAGGCGCCCGGCCCAGCGCCAGCAGCACGCGACCATGCGCGAGCCGCGTCATCACGCTGCCGCGCCCTTGCGCGATCAGCCTTTCGCATCGGCGCAAGGCTTCCTCGTCCCGGCCGGCAACGACCATCTCCATGGTCTCGCCGACCGGATCGAGGAACCGGTCATCATCGGAAGGCGTCGATGTCATCAGCCCCTGAGCGTGCACTTGCCATTGTTCAGCACGACGACGTCGCGTTCCTTGACCTTGGAACGGAACGAAACGACAGACCCATCCTTCCACATTTCCGTGACGATGGTTTCGCCGGGAAACACGGGCGACGAGAAGCGTACGTCAAACCCGGTGATCAGCGTGTGGTCGTAGTCGCAGATCGTCTGCAGCACGGCGCGGCATGCGGTGCCATAGCTGCAGAGCCCGTGCAGGATGGGGCGCGGATAGCCCGCCATCTTGGCAATGTTGGGATCCGAGTGCAGCGGATTGCGGTCGCCTGACAGCCGGTAGAGCAGGGCCTGGTCGGCACGCGTGTCGGTTTCGCAGACCGCATCGGGCTTGCGCTCGGGAAGCACATGCGGTTCCGGCCCGCCGGTCGAGGGTCCACCGAAGCCGCCATCGCCGCGGGCGAAGATCGTGCCGCCGGTCGTGCAGAGCAGTTCGTTCGTATCCTTCAGCCGGATGACCTTCTCTGTATAGATCAGGGCACCTTTGCCGGGCCCCTTGTCCACGGCGGCCGTCACCCGTTCATCCGAGATGATGGTGGCAGAGGAGGGAAGGGGTTTGTGCATGGTCAGGCGCTGTTCGCCGTGCACGACCATCAGGTAGTTGATCCCGGCCTGCCCGATGGTGCGCTGCCCCCAGGCAATGACGCTGGCCATGGTGGGAATGGTCTTCAGCCCGTTCTCGTAAACGTAAGGCAGTTCGGCCGCATTCATCGGATCCCGCCCCATCCCGACCCCCAGCGCGTACAGCATGGTCTCACGGTCTGTGTAGGTGAATTCGTCCCCGACGGCTTTCAGGGACATGAGGCTGTCATAGGTCACGGGCATGTCTGTTCATCTCCTCCAATTTTCGGTGTCACTTTATTCCGGGCGAACGAATATTTCTTTTGAGGCGGTCTGTAGCAAATCCCACTGGCGCGTTCTTTGGACTCGTTATAATGTAATTTCCGGTATGGTTAGCGTTGATCTCACAGTCTCCCCAGCTGCAGCGCCGTCCGGTACGTACAATCGTATCCTCGACGTAGCCGAGTCTTTGTTTGCGATCCACGGCATCCAGGGCACGTCCATCCGCCACATCACCGAGGTCGCCGGGGTCAACGTCGCCGCCGTAAATTACCATTTCGGCTCCAAAGATAAACTCGTGCAGAAGGTCGTGCACCGCCGGTTCCAGAGCCTGGAGCAGGAGCGGTCGGATGCCCTCGACGAGATCGAGGAGCGCTGCCGTGCCGAGAACCGGGTTCCGCTGCCGCTGGAGCTGGCATCCGTCCTCATCTCGCCCACCTTCCGCCGCATCAAGTCGCGCGACCAGGGCTGGATCAACTTCGTGCGGTTCCTCGCCCGCCTCACATGGGAGCCGGGCGCCGAGAAGTTCACGCCTCCGCCCTCGTCGCTGGGCATCTTCGACCGATTCGACGACCTGCTGAAGCAGGCTGTCCCGGAGCTCGCCAACGATCCGGCGCGCCGGTGCTGGCGCCTGGCCTTCATGCGCTCCGCCTCCCAGCAGACGATGCTCACGATTGCGATGCTGCGCGGGGGACAGGTTCCAAACGCCATCGCCTTCGCGAGCGCGCTGAACCTCTGGGACGATGACCAGATCGAGCAGGACCTGATCCGCTTCGTGGCTGCAGGTCTCGTCGCCTGAACGGCGGTCCCGAGCGACAGCCCTGAACGGCTCTACGTCAGGACCTGTCCCTCAAGAGGAACGGGTTCCCCCTTCAGCCAGGCCGCAAGCATCGCGTTCACGCGCTCGGGCGCTTCCTGCTGCACCCAGTGCGAAACGCCTGGAAGGTACCGGATCGTGAAGTCGCGCACGAACTGCTCGGTGCCGTAGGTCGTCTCCTTGCCGAGCGCCGAATCCTCTTCGCCCCAGATCATCAGCGTCGGAACGTCGACCGTTGCAGGCTGCGGAACCATGACCTTCGAGCCCGCCCGCACGGCCGCACGGTAGTAGTTGATCATCGCGCGCATCGCGCCGGGCTCGAGCGCATTGCGACGGTACTCCTGGACCACGTTCTCGGGAAAGCGGCTCTTGTCGACGGCCATGTCGGTGAAGGCACGCCCGATCGCCTCGGCACCGCGCCTGGCGAGCAGGCGCTCCGGCAGCCACGGAATCTGGAAGAAAAACATGTACCAGCTCTTCTTCATCTGAGCCCAGCTGCGCATCGAGCGTGCAAAGCAGACCGGGTGGGGCACGTTCATGATGACAAGGCGCGACAGCGGCCGGACCTTCCGGATGGCAAACTGCCAGGCGATGATGGCACCCCAGTCATGCGCAATCAGCAGCGTTTCCTTCGCGCCGGCGGCATCAATGAGACCAGCCACGTCCGCCACGAGCTTGTCGATGTGGTAGTCGCTGACCGACGTGGGCCGCCCGCTCTTCCCGTAGCCGCGGAGATTCGGTGCCCAGGCGCGATACCCCATCTGCGCCAGAAGCGGCATCTGGAAGCGCCAGGAGTGCTTGGACTCCGGAAACCCGTGCAGAAGCAGGGCGAACTTGTCACCCGTCCCGCACTGGTCGACTTCGAAGGTCAGGCCATTGGCCTTGACGAAGCTGGTCGTGATGACTGGATCGCTCATCAGGCTCTCATTCCCGGTTCAGCACATTGTCGACGAGCACGTTGGCCCACCACTTGGACTTCTTCTGGAACTCCGCTTTCAGCGCCACGGGGTCGTAGTGCTTTTCGGCCCATTCGATCAGCGACAGCCCCGAGGTGCGGGCGTGTTCCATGTACTTCTCGAAGAAATAGTCGAGCACGCCCGTCTTGCCCTGTTTGACGTGGCCATAGCGCAGGCTGAGCATGCGCAGCGCCTTCTCGATGGGCTCGCCCTTGCGGAAATGGAGATAAAGCACGCTCGCGATTCCCGCCCGGTCGGCACCCGACTTGCAGTGGAGCAGGGCAGGATAGGCGATCGAATCGAACAGCGCCTTGGCCTCCTTGAGTTTCGAGACCGGCGGCGAAGCGCGCGACGTGAGCGTGAAGTCGACATGCGCCATCCCCAGCTTCTCGCACATGTCCTTTTCAAGCTGGTGGAAGCTCGTCCCTACGCCGCCGCGCAGGTTGATGACGGTCTTGATCCCGCGCCGCTGCCACGCCCTGATCTGGAACGGCCATGGCTGGTTCGTCCGGACCATCTCGTCCGAGATCCAGTCTTCGTTTGTCCACCAGAAGCGCAGGAACGCATGGTCGCGCCACGCCATGTCGACATGTGCGGCAAGCCGTCCTGACGGGGTGGTGAGATCGAATTTGCGCGGTTTGGCCATGGATTCGGGCTGAATAGCCGCTACCCTCCAAAAACGCAAAGCGTCCGACGAATATCTTGCAAAGAAGGGGGCGCGGCCTTAGGTTCCGCGCCTGCGAAAAGCCCCCCGAGGGCGCCCCCGCCGTTAACCGGCGGCCGACCGTGCAGTTGTAGCTCAGCTGGTTAGAGCGCCGGATTGTGGATCCGGAGGTCGGTGGTTCGAACCCACCCAACTGTACCACTCCCTCACCCCAGCAGAGCCAGCCTCACCAACTCGCCCCATCACACTTCTTCACCGGCGTCTCGTCCCATGCGCCGAGCGGAAGCATGCGGGCGTTGACGCCCATGCGGTCGTAGCTCTTGTCCACCGGCACCCACCACATCAGGCAGTGGCAGGTCTTGCAATAGTGCATCTCGAGCATGCGGTCACCGCGCATGTAGATCTCGGTGGGCCCCGACATCGTCACCACCTTCGGTGAGTAGTAAGCCCAAAGCCCACCCGAGCGCCGGCAGATGCCGCAGTTGCACTCTGTCACCTCATCCAGCGTACCCTCGACCCGGTAGTGCACCGAACCGCAATCGCATGAACCTTCAAGCATGTACACTTCCTCCTTGCCGCGCTGTGAATCCGGCAATCAACGGCAACAGGCCCGCCTCACACCGCCACCGCCAGCTCTGTCGCCTGCTGGATCGCGCGCTTGGCGTCGAGCTCGTTCGCTTCGAATGCGCCACCAATCAGGTCCGCACTGATGCCGGCGGGAGCAAGCTCGTCATAAAGGCCTCGCGCGGGCACCTGTCCCGCACAGACGATGACAGTGTCGACATCAAGCACTTCAGGCTTGCCGCCGATCACGCAGTGCAGCCCGGCATCATCGATCCTGACATACTCGACGCCCGAAACCGTCTTGACCCCGCGGCGCTGCAGGGTCAGGCGATGGGTCCAGCCTGTCGTCTTGCCCAGGCTCTGGCCTGCCGGCGTCGCCTTGCGTTGGAGCAGCATCACCTGCCGCCCGCTGCTTGCGACCTTGGGCTCAATTCCGGTCACGCCACCACGCGGATGGTTCCTGAAGTCGATGCCCCATTCACGCGCAAAGGTGTCGACGTCCAGAGATGCGCTGGTACCTTCATGCGTGATCAGTTCGGCAACGTCAAAGCCGATGCCGCCCGCACCCATGATCGCAACCTTGCGCCCGACCTTCGCGCGCCCCTTGATCACGTCGATGTAGCCGACGACCTTCGGGTGGTCGATCCCCGGCAGCGCAGGTGTGCGGGGCGTAATGCCCGTGGCGATCACAACCTTGTCGAAATTGCGGGCCTTCAGCAGTGCCGCGTCAACCCGCGTGCCCAGATGCAGTTCCACCCCGCGCAGCTGGATCATGCGTCCGAAATAGCGCAGCGTCTCGTGGAACTCTTCCTTGCCTGGAATTTTCTTGGCAAGATTGAACTGTCCCCCGATCTCGTCGGCGGCGTCGAACAGGGTCACGTGATGGCCGCGTTCGGCGGCGATGGTCGCATAGGCGAGGCCCGCCGGTCCCGCACCGACGACAGCAATCGACTTGCGCGTCGCGGCAGGCGTGATCGCAATGTCGACTTCGCGGCACGCGCGCGCATTCACGAGGCACGAGGTCAGTTTGCCGGTGAAGGTGTGGTCAAGGCAGGCCTGGTTGCAGGCAATGCAGGTGTTGATTTCGTCCTCGCGCCCCTCGCGGGCCTTGTTGACGAGTTCGGCATCCGCAAGCATCGGCCGTGCCATCGAGACAAGATCCGCGTCACCACGCTGGAGGACCTCTTCCGCGACGGCCGGCATGTTGATGCGGTTGGACGTGATGACCGGAATGGAAAGTTCCTTGCGCAGCCGTCCGGTCACCTGGGTGAAGGCCGCGCGCGGCACCATCGTGGCGATCGTCGGCACGAGGCTCTCGTGCCAGCAGAAGTGGGTGGAAATCACGTCCACCCCTTCGCGCTCCAGCGCCTTCGCAAGGCTGGTCACTTCTTCCCACGCAAGCCCGCCTTGCAGCATGTCCATCGCCGAGATGCGGAACACGAAGATGAAGTCCGGACCGACCGCCGCGCGCACCGCGCGTACGACTTCGACAGGGAACCGCATGCGGTTTTCCCAAGACCCGCCCCAGCGATCCGTGCGCCGGTTCGTCTTTTCGACGAGGAACGTCGAGATAAGGTAGCCCGCCGAACCGATGATCTCCACGCCGTCATAGCCCGCTTGCTTGGCGAGCCGCGCGCAATTGGCAAAGGCGGCAATCTGTTCAGCGATGCCTTCCTCGGTCAGTTCGTTCGGCGTGAAGCGTCCGATGCGCGACCTCACGGCCGAGGGCGCCACGCAATTGGGAGTGCCCGCGAGCGGTCCCGTATGCAGGATCTGCATCACGATCTTCACGTCGGGCGCTGCGGCGTGGACGGCGGCCGTGACCTCGGCATGCATCGCGGCATCCTTCTCATCGAGAAGCTTGGCGCCGTGTCCGGCCGTGGGATGGGGACCAATGCCGCCGGTAATGATCATGCCCACGCCACCCTTCGCGCGTTCGACAAAATACGCGGCAAGGCGCGGTCCCGCATCCGGCAGGTCTTCAAGCCCGGTATGCATCGACCCCATCAGGATCCGGTTCTTCACCGTGGTGTGGCCGATCTTCAGCGGCGAGAAGACGAGCGGATACTTGGCATGGGCGGTCATGGAGCAGTGTCCTGCGAAGGGTTCCGGCAAACCCTGGGACTCATCCGGATCCGCCACCAGCCTCGATCAATAGCGCCCGGACGCGCCGTTTGTCGATCAGGCGGTGGGGCACCGGCGGCAGTTCCGCTACGACTTGGGTTGATCCGCAAGCGACGCGCTGGCTGCCTGCGAAAATTCAGCTGCTGGCGCGTTGCGGCTAGCGCGTCTGGCGACCGCCGCGGATCTTTGCAAGCCTGTCCGCGGTGATCGGCTTGCCGGCGCGATCGCGCACTTGCGTGATCGCCGCCCCGCCATAGCGCTGGCTCGACATCAGGCCGACTTCCGTGCCGGCGAAGTACACCTTGCGCGGCGCAGCGTCGTTCCGGCGCGTCGATAACTGCCCCGCATAGAGTGGCACGATCCCCGAGAAGTCCTGGGACCTTGTGTCGGGCGCAAGGATGGCAACGAGTGTCGGCACGTAGCGTCCCAGCTGGCGCTGGCCCTGGGGCACATCCATGCATCCACCTTCGCCGAAGGCGAGTTCGCACGTCGCAGCCTCCGGATATTGCGGAGCTGCCTTGAAATGGATGCGCAGCGCTTCCGCCACCATGTCCCGACAGGTGGCATCGTCATAGGCGCGAAGGCAATCCTGCGGCGTCGCAAAGACGGCCGCGAAGCGGGTTTTCTGCTGGAAGGCGAGGGCGCCAGCGATCACGATCACGACAAGCCCCGTGACCCCGGCAACAATCCAGGGCAGGCGTTCAGTGCGCGACTTTCGGGGAGGCAACATGTCCCCGAATGTACGCGCAGCCCATTAATCCCTCGCTAATACTTGGAGCCCGGCGTGCCAAATCCGGCATGAGCTTAGCGCCGGGTTAATCCTCATCTGCGATGATGCCGTGTTTGCTTCTCGAAAGCGGTATCAGCGGCCGGTCCATGGCATTCAGCGCGTCATTTCTTCTCCCGCCCCGGGGCCGCCCGATCGCGCCAGGCGAGCCGGTTCCGTTGCCAACGACGGATGAGCTGCGGGTCCACTCGGTGGCGGCCACCGCGCCAATCCTCTCGGCGAGCGGTGCCGTATTCTGCATCGGTATCGTCGCGAGCTTCTGGTCGGTCGTTCCGGTCTGGATCCTGCTGGCATGGGCGGCGGTCACGTGCCTGACGATGCTGCCGGCCCCGCTGCTGATGCACGGCTTCCAGTCTCGTGTGCTCAGCGACGCAGAGAGCGCTCGGTACGTCAACTGGATCACGGCCGTCAGCATTCTGCGCGCCCTGTCGTGGGGAACGGGCTTTGCGGTCTTTTCAATGTACTCGGGTCCGTCCGAACTGGTGCTCCTCAGCGTGCTCGCGGTCGGGAATGCGATGGGCACGGGCGCAGCCCTGATGTCGATCCCGCGTGCAGCGATCACGTACGGCCTGTGCTCCGTGCTTCCCCTGGCCATGTCCCTGATCGCAACCGGCGAGTTCAGCCTCGTGACGGCCGGCATCCTTCTGATCGTCTACGTTCTGGGCCTTCGATCTTCTGCGCAGCAGATCTTCACCTTCGTGAAGGGCGAAGCCGAACTGAGGCAGACGCTCGTTGCCAAGCAGGAAGAGCTTGTGCGCGCCCGCCTCGACGCCGAGTCCGCCAACAAGACAAAGTCGGACTTCCTCGCCCACATGAGCCACGAGCTCCGCACGCCGCTGAATGCGATCATCGGCTTCTCGGAAGCCATCGCCGAGAAGCATTTCGGCGCGGACCCGGACCGCTACGCCGAGTACGCGAGCGACATCAACGCCAGCGGCAAGCATCTGCTGCGCGTCATCAACGACATTCTCGACCTCTCCAAGGTGGAGGCGGGCGCCTTCACGATCACGGAGCAGCCGTTCGACCTGGCAGGCGCCCTGACCAGCGTCGAGTTCCTCGTCCGCGAGCGCATGCAGCGCAAGCGCCTGACACTGAACTGGAACTTGCCATCCAACCTGCCAGTGGTCACTTCTGATGAACGCATCGTGCAGCAGATCCTCATCAACGTGCTCACCAACGCCGTGAAGTTCACGGGAGAAGGGGGCAGGGTTGAGGTTGCTGTGCATCGAGCCGACGCGCCGGACGGCCTGGCGATCAGCGTGACGGACACAGGCATCGGCATGCGACCCGAGGAACTGGCCATGGCACTGAAGCCCTTCGGACAGGTCCCTCAGGACATGACCGTCCGCGGTGAGGGCACTGGCCTGGGCTTGCCGCTGTGCAAGCGCTTCGCAGAGGCGCTCGGCGGGCGGTTCGAGGTCGAGAGCGAGCCCGGCAAGGGCACATGCGTGACGCTCGTCCTGCCAGGCCGCTGCGTCACGCCCCCCACGCTCCTGGCGAGCGCCGCGGGCTGAGCGGGACCGTCACGGTTCCGTCACCCTGACGTCACCTTTCCATCACAAGCGATACCCACCTTGCGCACGAGGCAAGGGGAACACGCAAATGGAAGACACCGGCTGGTCGAAGCCATGGTATCGCTCGAGGGGCGTCTGGGGCGCCATCCTGGGAGCCGCCGGAACGGTTTACGGCCTGTGGGCCGGGCTGTTGCCCTGCGGCTTTTGGCAGTCGCTGCACAACTACGCCTCGGCAGCCATCACGCTCTACGGCGCGCTGCTGGCATTCGTGGGGCGCAGGACCGCAAACCAGCCGATCCACATTTTCTGGCGCTACCGTGTACGACAGTAACGCGCAGGCAGCCGCTTGCCACTCGTCCCAAAACCCGACATCGTGGCGGACATGAGCCAGACACAGAACCCGCCGGCGCTGCAGGTCCGCATCGTGCCGGTGACGCCCCTGCAGCAGAACTGTTCCCTCATCTGGGACACGGCCACGAAACACGCCGCCTTCGTCGATCCGGGTGGCGACATTGATCGCCTCATGGGAGCGCTGGACCATTTCGGCCTCACGCTGAAGCACATCTGGCTGACGCACGGACATCTCGATCATGCAGGTGCCGCCGCAGAACTACGCGAGCGCACCGGCATCAAGGTGGAAGGCCCGCATCGCGACGACCAGTTCTGGCTCGACCAGATTGAGGACAGTGCAAGGCGCTACGGCTTGTCAGGCGCGCGCAATGTCACGCCCGATCGCTATCTCGAAGATGGCGACAGGTTGGAACTCGAAGGCATCCCGTTTGATGTCGTACACACGCCTGGCCACACGCCGGGACATGTCGTGATCTACAACGCCGCCGCCCGCGTGGCCTTCGTGGGAGATGTCCTGTTCGCGGGCTCCATCGGCAGGACCGACTTCCCGCGCGGCAATCACCAGCAACTGATCGACTCAATCACCGGCAAGCTCTGGCCGCTTGGCGACGATGTGACCTTCGTTCCGGGTCACGGCCCGACCTCAACCTTTGGCCAGGAGCGCCGGACCAATCCGTTTGTTGCGGATCGCCTGACCGGTTATGCGGGTGCCACGAAGACGGCACCAAACGAACTCGATCAGAAAACCTCGAAGCGCTACACCTGAGGTGAAACCGGGGAATGGGTCTCTGTTGTTCTTTCTCCTTGAAAGGGAACTGCAGGCTGGCCTGAAGTCTCTGGGTTGGGGGTCTGAATGGGGTTGGGGTTGCACGTTGCTTCTGGCCAGCCCGCAGAAGGGCTGCAAGCATCATCCGAAGACGAACTTTCCTGCATCCAGGTCCGTGAGCGTCCTGCCGCGAGGCCTCGTGAGCGGCGGGAGACTTGACTGAAATGCAAAAGAACAAATAAAGAACATACAACGCAGGTGCAAGTATCAATTCGTGCCTGCGTCATTGTTGATCAGTGTTTTCCGGGGTGCAGCCCGATCCGGCCTTACTCGACCATCCCGAACGTCAGTCCCGCATTCGAGCGAAGTCGCTCGATCAGGCGCTGGCCCATGGCAGAGGCTGGCGTCCAGAACCCGCCCGCGGGTTCGCCCGGCGCAGCTTCATTCAGGCAGATGGCAGCCTCCGCGATCATCTTCGCCGTTGAACCGTAGCCCGGATCGCGGTCACCCGTGACGCGCGCCTTGTAGGTCTTTCCATCGACACCCGTCCCGATGAACAGCAGGTCATAGCGTCCGCGCTCGCGCTGCGCCGGTGTAGGTCCTTCACCGGGCTTGGGCAGCACGAAGCGGTTGAGCAGGGCCCGCGTCGGCGGCACGACGGCAGCAAGGCCGAACGCGCCCATGGCTCCTGTCACGGCAAGGGCTGCCGGCGCGCCCACCACAGGTCCGCCGGTGACAATCGCCTCGTCATAGGTGAAGTCGCGCCCATAGGCATAATCCATAAGCGCATTGGAGCGATGCACGACACGCGTGTTGATGGCGGCCATCACGAAGGGCGCCGTCCACGCATTCGCATCGCGGTCAAAGCGTACGGGCATGAGGCCTGGCTGGCGCGGTCCCTTGCGCTCGCCCTTGGGGTTCAGCGCAAAGGGATTGCTCATGGCGTCCATGACTCGTTCGTCGCGGAACACTTCTTCCGCCATGTTCATCATGCTGGCGATTGTGCCGCCGCTGGCGCCACCCTTCATCGAGATCACGCGCATCCGCACGCTCTTGCAGGGCGAGCCGGTACGCTTCTTCACTTCGTCATTCAGGAACAGGACGCCGAGGTCCGACGGAATGGAGTCGAAGCCGCAGCAGGGCACGATGCGGGCACCGCTTTCTTCGGCGTCTTCCTGGTGGGTATCGATCATGCGCTGGATCCACGGAGCTTCTCCGGCAAGGTCGCAATAGTCCGTTCCCGAACGCGCACACGCAGCAACCAGCTTCGACCCGTACTTCGCGTAAGGCCCGACGGTCGTCAGGATCACGCGCGCTTGTGCCGTCAATGCGTCAAGCGCAGCCTCGTCATCCGTGTTTGCCTCGATGATGGCAAGACCTTCCGCCGTCTTTCCGAGAGACGATTTCAGCGCCTCAAGCTTGGACCGGCTGCGTCCGGCAATGGCCCAGCGCACTTCATTGCCGCGATAGGACGTGGCCAGATACTCCGCGATCAGCGCGCCGACATATCCGGTGGCGCCTACCACGATGACGTCATAGGGCTTCTGCGCGCGGGGAGTGGGGCTGGTCATGAGGCATGTTCCTGTTCCTGGGGCGGGCAGCGGGCATCGGAACCCCGCAACTGTCAAGATGATTGAGCGGTCGTCACCACGCCACCGACGGGCAAATCCACATGAGTGGATGTGCTTAACCACCTCTGCGCACCGGCGCCCCGCGACAGCGCTGCCCGCATTCTCTCACGGTTTGGTGATGCCGACGTCATCGGGGGGACGGGATATATAGGAACGGGGAATACAAGGGGACGGGCATGTTGGTCGTTGATGGCGTCACGCAGGTTTATCGTGGTGGCGTGGTTGCGCTGAACAATATCAGCTTTGAAATCAAGCCGGGCCTGTTCGGCCTTCTCGGACCAAACGGGGCGGGCAAGTCGACGCTCATGCGCACGATCTCGACGCTCCAGGCGCCCTCGAAGGGTTCGATCCGGTTTGGCGACATTGATGTCATCAGGGAGCCCGAAAAGCTGCGCGAGGTGTTGGGATACCTGCCGCAGGACTTCGGTGTCTATCCGCGGGTGAGTGCGTATCGCATGCTGGACCACATGGCCGTCCTGAAGGGCATCGCCGACGCAAGGGAACGTCGTGCAACGGTCGAAACGCTGCTCAGGCAGACAAATCTCTGGAACGTGCGCAACAAGGCCATTGCAGGCTTCTCGGGAGGCATGCGCCAGCGTTACGGCATTGCCCAGGCGCTGATCGGCCAGCCGCAGCTGCTCATCGTCGACGAACCCACGGCCGGCCTCGACCCGGAAGAGCGAAACCGCTTCCTGAACCTGCTGGCCGATGTCAGCCAGAGCGTCGTTGTCATCCTGTCCACCCATATCGTGGATGATGTGGCGCAACTCTGTTCCGACATGGCCATCATCTCGAAGGGAAGCATTGTGCGCCACGGTGCGCCCAGTGCCCTCATCGCGGAGCTGAAAGGCAAGGTCTGGCGGGCCTTCATCGCAAAGGGCGATCTCGAACAGGCCAAGTCCCGGCACAACGTGATCCTGTCTCGTCTCGTCGGCGGTCGAACGCTGATCCATGTTCTGGCCGACAGCAATCCGGGTGAGGGCTTCGAGCCGGTAAATCCGGACCTCGAGGATGTCTATTTCGTCGCCCTCAACAGCGCGCAGAAGAACTGAGGCGCGCAATGTTCGGAAAGATTGCAAGTTTCGAGTTCAGTTACCAGCTGAGATCGCCTGTCTTCTGGGTATCGGCATTTGTCCTCGGTCTGCTGTCATTTGGCGCGGTCGTGAGCCCGAACATCCAGATCGGCGCGCCGGGCAACACGAACATCAATGCACCCTATGCGATCGTGATGGCGCATCTTGTGATGAGCACGCTGTCGCTCTTCATCGTCGCGGCCTTCGTCGCGAACGTGGTTGTCCGCGACGACGACACGGGCTACGGGCAGATCATCCGATCGACGCGCATCCGCAAGTTCGACTATCTCTTCGGGCGTTTCACCGGCGCCTTCTTCGCCAGCGCCCTGGCATTTTCGGCGGTGCCCATTGGATTGTTCGTGGGCATCTTCATGCCCTGGCTGGACCAGGAACGGGTGGGCCCCATCGAGCCCTCGCACTACCTGATCGCCTATCTGTTCCACGCGCTGCCGACGCTCTTTGTTGTCAGTGCCTTCCTGTTTGCGATCGCAGCGGCCGTTCGCTCCATGACGCTGACCTATATTGGCGTCATCGTTCTGTTCGTTTTCTTCATCATGTCCAGCCAGTGGCTGACCGACCTGAAAAATGAACAGTTGGCGGCGCTCCTCGATCCCTTCGGCGCCGGGCCGCTGGGGATCTCGACGAAGTACTGGACGGCATTTGACCGCAACACGATGCTGCCGCCTCTGGATGGCCTCGTGCTCCAGAACCGTCTTGTCTGGATCGGCGTTTCAATTGCGATGCTGGGCCTGGCCTGGCTTGTGTACCGGTTCTCCGAGCCGGCACAGCGCCGCTCGGCAGCCAAGCGCGAGGAAGCGCCACCGCCGGCGACGTTCGTGCCCGTCAACGTAAGCCGTCGATTCGACTCAGCGACCGTGAGGGCTCAGGCCTGGAAGTGGACGCGCTTTGAAATGGCCCAGGTCATGCGCAGCCCGGCCTTCTTCATCCTGATCCTGCTTGGCATCGTCAACACGGTGTCGGCGCTGTGGGTCGGCATCTCGGTCGATGACTGGACGCTTCTGCCGGTAACCCGCCTGATGATTGAGCAGGTCGGCAACGCCTTCTCGATCGCTCCCTTCCTGATCGCCGCCTACTATGCCGGAGAGCTGGTATGGCGCGAACGCGAGCGCAAGTCGCATGAGCTCTTTGGCGCGGCCCCGGTTCCTGACTGGGTGTTCGTGACACCGAAGATCCTGGCGATCTCGCTGGTCCTGTTCATCACGCTGCTCGTGTCCGTCGGCGTGGCGATTGGCGTGCAGGCCTTCAAGGGCTACCAGAACTTCGAACTGGAGAAATACGTCGTCTGGTATCTGCTGCCCAGCTTCGTCAGCCTTCTGCAGCTTGCCATCCTCGCGATCTTCCTGCAGTCCATCTCGCCCCACAAATATGTGGGATGGGGCTTGATGGGCCTCTTCATCATTTCGAACCTCACCCTGTCGAACCTGGGTTATGACCACCGCCTGTATCGTTACGGCAACGCCACGGGCGTGCCGCTGTCGGACCTGAATGGGCAGGGCTATTTCTGGATCGGTCGCACCTGGCTGGAAGTCTATTGGAGTGCCATCGCGCTCCTGCTCGTGATCATCGCCTTCTCCATATGGCCGCGCGGCACCGAAAGCCGCTACCGGCCGAGACTGAGGAAGCTCTGGACGCGTCTGCGCGGGACTGCCGGCAGCGTCGGCGCGGCGGCCCTTTTCGTAGCCGTCTGCTCGGGCAGCGTCATCTACTACAACATGAATATTCTGAACGTGTACCGCACGTCGGACGAGAACGAAAAGCTCCAGGCCGATGCAGAGAGGGCATTGCTCAAATATGCCGTGCAGCCCCAGCCGCGGATCACGGGCGTGAGGTTGAATGTGGCACTGTACCCGGCCGAAACGCGCGCGGTGACCAGTGGCGAGTACGTGATCGAGAACCGGACGCCGTCCGCGCTGGGAGAAATCCACGTCAACCTGTCCGACGAGCTCAAGGTCGAGAAACTCGAGATCGACGGCGCCACGCTGACGAAGGAATACAAGGATTACGGCTACCGCATCTATCGCTTTGACCAGCCGATGGCGCCGGGCGAGAAACGTCAGATGCGTTTCCGGACCGTACTTGAGCAGCAGGGCTTCAGGAACTCGGGCAACAACACGTCGATCCTGCACAACGGAACCTTCCTGAACAACATCTCCGTGTCTCCGATGCTGGGGACGCACCGTTCAAACTTCCTGTCCAATCCCGTGGTGCGCCGCCGCCAGGGGCTGCCGGCCGAGCTGCGCATGCCGAAACTGGAAGACGAGGGCGCCGGTTACAATTCCTACCTTCGCCCGGATTCCGACTGGGTGGATTCCGACATCACAGTGTCGACGGTCGCCGACCAGACGCCCATCGCGCCGGGATATGTCGTCTCCGACGTCACGAAAGAGGGCCGTCGGACGGTTCACTTCCGGTCTGACACACCCATACAGAACTTCTATTCGATCCAGTCGGCTCGCTACGCCATCAAGTCGGATCGGTGGAACGATATCGACCTCAAGGTCTATTACCATCCCGAGCATCCCTTCAACGTCGACCTGATGCTGAAGGTGATGAAGGAGTCGATGGAGGTCTTTGAGCGCGAGTTCGGTCCCTACCAGTTCCGCCAGGCGCGGATAATCGAGTTTCCGGCCATCGCGACTTTCGCGCAGTCCTTCGCCAATACGATCGCCTATTCGGAGAACATCGGCTTCCTGCAGGATGGCAAGGCGCTCGCGGCAGACCCGTCGCTGATCGACATGGTGACCTATGTGACGGCGCACGAAATTGCCCACCAGTGGTGGGCGCACCAGGTCCTCGGCGCCGACACGCAGGGGTCCACGATGCTCAGCGAGTCATTCGCAAGCTACTCTGCGCTTCTCGTGATGGAAAAGATCTATGGGCCGGAACAGGTCCGCAAGTTCCTGAACCAGGAGCGAGACCGGTACCTGCAGGGCCGCCTGTTCGAGAATGTGGGAGAGCAGCCGCTCTATCGCGTCGAGAACCAGCCCTACATCCACTACTACAAGGGCGCGATGATCCTGTATCGCCTCAAGGCCGAAGTGGGCGCAGAGGTGGTGAACGGTGCCATGAAGCGGATGGTTGAACTCTACAAGTACAAGACCAATCCCTATCCGCGATCGACTGATTTCCTCCGCCTGTTGCGCGAGGCGGCAGGACCTTCGCATGATCCGCTGATCACTGATCTCTTCGAGAAGATCACGCTCTATGAGCTGGCGGCCGGCAACCCGAAGGTGACGAAGCGTGCGGATGGCAGGTTCGACGTGACGTTCGAGGTCGAAGCGAAGAAGTTCCATTCGGACGGGAAGGGCAAGGAAACCGAAGCGCCGCTGGCCGAAAACATCGCCGTCGGTGTCTACGCGGAAGACCCGACACGTCCGCAGTTCAGGCGCGAAGGCGTCATTGCCTACGAGCCCCGCCCGATCAGGACCGGCAAGCAGGTGGTCACTTTCGTGACCGACAGGGCGCCGACGCATGTCGCGGTGGACCCTTATTCCATCTGGGTGGACCGGGACGACAAGGACAACGTTGCGGAAGTGGAAGCAGCCGTTAACTAGCTGCTGCTTCTGCATTGAACCGGAAAGCAGCCTGCCACGTACCATCATCGTGGCAATCCGGGGACCGTCCGCAAATCATGACTGTTGCAGCAGGCAAGCAGGATCACGAAGGCGACGCGGACCACAAGGGAACCGCCGTTGTCATCGGCGCAACCGGAGGAATTGGCAGCGCCCTCGTCCAGGCGTTGACGTCGACGGCGCGCTACGACGCGGTACTTGGACTGTCCCGCAACTCTGCGCCACCCGTGGACATCGGCATTGAAGCATCCATCGAGGCAGCCGCGCGCCAGGTGGCAGCAACATGTAGCCCGTTGCGCCTGCTGGTGATCGCGACGGGCTTCCTGCATGACGGGCAATCGAGGCCGGAACGCAGCCTGAAGGATCTGTCCGCGGAGCACCTTGCGAGGTCCTACGCCATCAACGCGATCGGCCCGGCGCTGGTGCTGAAGCACTTCACGCCGCTCCTGCCGCGCGATGGACGTTCGGTGATTGCTGCAATCTCCGCAAAGGTGGGCAGCATCGGTGACAATCATCTCGGCGGCTGGCACGCCTATCGCGCGTCAAAGGCGGCGCTGAACCAGATCATCCGGACAGCAGCGGTGGAACTGAAGCGCACGCGCCCCGGGACCATATGCGTCGCCCTGCATCCGGGAACCGTGGACACGAAGCTCTCCGCGCCGTTCTCGAAGGCAGGACTGAAGGTCAGGGCGCCGGAGGAAGCCGCACGCGACCTGATAAGCGTGATCGACGGATTGCAGCAGTCCGGCAACGGGGGCTTTTTCGACTACGCCGGTGCACCGCTTCCCTGGTAATCCCGCGCCGCGCTGCCATTCAACGGTCTCAATTCGATCTTTGCCACTGCCAGCCTCCGATAGAGGAGGCGGCGACGGTTGAGCGGCCACCAGTCGTAGAGAAAGATCTCCAGGGGGCGCCAGTTCGCGACCCACCCCATGATGATGAGGCTCTCCTGGACGATGCGGCCCAGCGGCATGCTGCTGATGATCTGGTCTGCAAACTGGGCCGCCACGACACAGGCGAACAGCACGGTGATCCCGATGGCAAGGGACATGCGCCCGATGCGAAAAAGTTCTCTTAGCTCTCGCGACATGGCAGCCGCACGATAGGCAAAGAAGCGCGTCATCGCTTCGGCCGTCTCCGATGCTGGGTGCGACTGCAGTTTCGGTTCGGGTAGGTGTATGACGATCCGGATGGCGTTTTCCCGAGGCAGCTCGCGCGCCCATTCGACGATGTATGCTTCGGCATTTCGATCAAGGTCACGATCACGAAAGGGTGTGGGATCCAGCGTTTCAAACAGCTGCGCCGCTTCCTGCACGCTGATCTCGATCACGGACTCGGATGCAGCCTTGTGCTTCGTCATGGCGTGGGGTTTCTCCTGCCGGGCGGCGAACTGGAGGCGATGCGAGCCGCGCGATTAGTCATCATCATCCCCGTCCTCACGCTCCGTCGACCCGCGCCCGTTATGGCAACGCACGCAGTTGTCGATGTTGCGGATCCCTTCCTCAAGATGCTCCTGGATCATGCGGTTCTTTTCATGTGCATGGCAGCCAGTGCATGAGTGGGCCTTGAAGTTGTTGCCGGCATGGCAAGCGGCGCAGCCCACGTTGTGTTCCCCGGTGAGCGGAAAGTACCTGCCGTGATCAAAGCGCGTGGGCTTCCAGCCGGAGGTGGAGTGGCAACTGACGCAGGTCATCGGGAGCGGCCCGCTGTGGAGCGGGTCCTTGGGGGCAATGTGGCAGCTCTCGCATTTGCCGCGCAGTTCCGGCTTCAGGAGCCCGTGCTCAAAGCGTGCAGCTTCGTTCTGGGTGCTGCCGGATGCCATGTGGTCCGTGTGGCACGCCGTGCAGGTCTGCTCCACGAGCGACTGGTGGAAGGGGATGAGGCTTTTGTTGCCAGCAAGCGGGGTTCCCTTCGTGCTCCGCAGGCCGATGCCGGAAGGGACGTGGCACGTGGTGCATTTCGCTGTCGTCGCGCCGATGAATGGCGTGTGGCAGGCGAAGCAGTTCTGTTCGAGCTCCCGGTGCGCAGGCATCAGCTTTCCCGGGCTTACCATGGCATGGGGATCCAGAAACGTGCCGGCGATGATCGCGACAAGGACCAGCGATGTCAGCAGGAGCGGCCAGCGGTTCGTCATCGCCAGCCCCAGAACAGGAACACGGCAATGATGTGCGCGAGCGCCAGCACCCCGAATGTCAGGGTGATCGGCACATGGACCTTGCGCCATTGCCGGACAAGATCGACGGTCAGGCTCTCCCAGTAGAGCTGCACGCCGGCCTGCTCGGCATCGATCCCGTGATCACGAAGGTCTGTGCGCGCTTCCTTGAGCCAGCGCTGAGCGCGATGCATGAGGAATCGGCCGGTCAGCCCGCTCGCGACATTGATCAGCATCGCCAGCACCGCGAGCCAGGCCAGCCAGCCATTGAAGTGGATGCCGGCATGCACGAGGACGAGCAGCGATCCCGCCCAGGCCAGCCAGCCGTGGATGCGAAGCAGCCGGACCGGATCCTGTGTCCTGAGATACCCGCGCTTGCGCAGCGAGTGAGCGAATGAAAGCAGGATGAGGATCACGCCAGGAATGCCGAGGTAGCGACCTACCCAGGCGCCACCGACCAGGTGAAGGAAGGCGTCGGCGACAAGCGCTGCCACGACAAGCGCAGCCAGCGATGCATAGAAGGGCAGGATCTCCTGCAGGAAAAGTCCGGTCTTGGACATTCACGCACCAACGGGTGCCCACCGCACCATGACCCTCATGGCCCTTCTAGCTCGCAAGGCGGACGACAGCCTTGACCAGGATCAAGCCCAGGGGGCTTGTTGCGCGCGGCGGTCCGGCGCCCTCAGCCGATGCCCCTGACCTCGACCGGCACGCCGGACAGCGCTGCATTTCCCGACAGCGGATCAAGCATCGTCTCATCGGTCAGGTCATTCGCGCTGACGCCGGCATGGGCCTGGGCGGTGGCCATCGCGACGCCGGGAAGCCCGTGGCCCCATCCATGCGGGATCGACACCGTTCCGGGCATCATGTCATCGGTCACCTCGACCTTCAGGCGAACCGTGCCCGCGCGGGAACTGACCTCCGCCATGGCACCGTCACCCAGGTTGCGCGCGCGCGCATCGTCGGGATGGATCATGAGCGTGCAGCGATCCTTGCCCTTCACGAGGCGCGGTGAGTTGTGCAGCCACGTGTTGTTCGAGCGGACATGACGGCGTCCGATGAGCTTGAGGCGCGCCTCGGGAGCTGCCTTCATGTCGCGTGCAAGGCGCGCAAGGTCAGCGACGAAGTCGGCGGGCGCCGCATCGATCATCTTGTCCTTGGTCTGCAGGCGCGCGGGGAAGCGTCCGGGTTCCGGCGCGCCGAAGTCGACCCCGCTCGGTGATGCCGCAATCTCCGCAAGGCCCTTTCCATAAGGTCCGGCCTTCAGCATGGAATCGAGCATCTCGGGCGGCGTGGGACCGCCCGCGTCCCGCCCGCTGATGGCAGCAGCCAGACCGCGAAGGATCTGCCAGTCCTGCCTTGTGCCTTCCGGGGCCTCAAACATGGCCGACGAATACTTTGCAAAGTTGCGCACGGCGATGGGCAGCAGGAACAGCCCATAGTGATCGCGCTCAAGCGGGCCAACAGGCGGCAGGATGTAGTGCGCACGCCGGCTGGTGGCATTGCGGTACATGTCGACCGACACCATCAGCTCGAGTTTCGACAGGGCATTGTCGAGACGCCGCCCGTTGGGCGTGGACAGCACGGGATTGCCGGCAATCACGAACAGCGCCCGGATCTGTCCCTCACCCGGTGTCTCGATTTCTTCCGACAGGCATGCGGCCGGGAATTCGCCCAGCACTTCCGGATGCCCCGAGACGCGCGAGTGGAAGCGACCGATGCTGCCAGGCCCCGAGGCGGCCACGAAATCGACCGCCGGAGTTGGGAATACAAGTCCTCCCGCGCGATCAACCTGTCCGCTGATGAGGTTCACGCACGCGATGAGCCACGCCGTCAGCGTACCATAGGTCTGTGTCGTGGCGCCGATGCGGCCATAGAAGGCAGCAGGCCCCGACAGCATGCGCTCTGCAATCCAGCGTATGTCATCGAGGCTCACGCCGGAACGCGCAGCGCACGCATCGACGTCAAAGGAACGAAGCGCCTCCATCAGGCCATCCACGTTGCGTATGTAGGCCGCCTGGGCTTTCGCGCGCGGCGCCATGGTCTTCAGCAGCGCGATCAGCATGTAGGCATCCGTCGCCGGATGGATGAAGATGTGGCGGTCCGCGATCTTTGCCGTCTCGCTGCGGCGCGGATCAATCACGACCAGCTGTCCGCCCCGCTTCTGCAGCGCCTTGGCCCTGTTCCGGAAGTCGGGAACTGTCCAGACGCTGCCATTCGACGCCATCGGATTGCCGCCCATGATGATCATGGTCTGGGTCCGGTCAATGTCGGGAACGGCCCACAGTCCCGAATGTCCGTAGAGGCGCAGGTTCACGACCTGGTGGGGCATCTGGTCGACCGTGCTCGCCGAGAACATGTTGCGGGTATTGAGGGCCCGCTTCAGCTCGCCAGACGTCAGCACGTTTCCATAGCTGTGGGCGTTCGGGTTGCCGACATAGATGGCCGACGACTTCGGATCACGCGCCAGGATGGCCTGCGTGCGCTGCCCGATTTCCGAAAAAGCCTGCTCCCAGCTGATCTCCTCCCAGCGGTCACCGGTCCGCTTCTGTGGCATGCGCAGCCGGTCCGGATCATTCTGCAGGTCCTCCAGCGCAGTCGCCTTCGGACAGATATGGCCCCGCGACAGCGCATTGTCGGGATCTCCCTTGATGGAGATGATGTTCCGTCTTTCTGCAGTGATCACGACGCCGCAATTGGCTTCGCAGATATGGCAGGTGCGATGATGCGTCTGGGTCATGGAACACCGGTCGTGGTTTGGTGCTATCATTGACCCGGATGTCGGCCCCCGACAACCCCGAAATCTCAAGAGCGAAGGGACACCCTCATGCAGGACCGCGACCAGCAGATGCGTGCACTCGCACAGCGCTTCTTCGATTCAATCGAGAAGGGAGACATCGAGGCAGTCGGGTCATGCTACGCCGAGGATGCCGGGATCTGGCACAACGACGATCGGCTCGTTCAGGGGCGTCAGGACAACCTCAAGCTGCTCGGCCGCTTTGCGGCAGCCTTTCCGGTAAGGCGCTATCTTGAGAGAAGGGTGCAGGTCACGGCCGGCGGCTTCGTGCAGGAACATGTCCTGCATGTGACGCGTCGGGACGGAAGGCAGTTCGAGCTGCCCGCAGCGATCATCTGTACTGTGAAGGACGGCCGCATCGTGCGGCTGAACGAGTATCTGGACTCAGCGCAGGTCGCCGCGCTGCGCAGCTAACAGGGTGATCCCGGAGGCTGTGACCCTCCGGGATCGCCAGTCTCATCAGCGCGCCATGTTGATGACCTTGAGCTGCGTGAACTCCGCGAGGCCTTCCTCGCCGAGTTCCGTGCCAAGGCCCGACAGCTTCGATCCGCCGAACGGCACGTTGGGGGCAAGGTCGGCATGCTTGTTCACCCACACCGTGCCTGAGTCCATCTTGTTGGCGAGCTCATAGGCGCGGTTTGTGTCCTTCGCCCATACCGATCCGCCAAGGCCCCACGGAGAAGCGTTCGCGCGCTCGATGGCTTCGTCGGCATCCTTGAACTTGATGACGGGAAGCACGGGACCGAACTGCTCCTCGTCGACAAGGCGCGTGCCGTCCGTGATGTCGCGCACGATGGTCGGGCGGATGAAATAGCCCGGCTTGTCCTCGACCGTGCCGCCGGCAATGACCTTGCCATGCTGCTTCGCGTCGTTGAGCAGTTCCTTGACCTTCTCGTACTGCATGCGGTTCTGCAGGGGACCAAGCTGCGTGCCCTGCATCAGGCCGTCACCGACGATGGCCTGGTCGGCGATCTTCGCCAGCTCCGTGCACATTTCGTCATAGATCGATTCATGCACGTACAGCCGCTTCATCGCGATGCAGACCTGCCCGTTGTTCTGGAACGCACTCTGGAACAGCTTCGGTGCCGCTTCCTTCGGGTTCACGTCGTCAAGCACGATGCCGGCATCATTGCCGCCAAGCTCCAGCGTGATGCGCTTGAGCGCCTCGGCGGCACCCACCATCACCTTCTTGCCCGTCGCCGTCGATCCGGTGAACGAGATCTTCCTGATGTCCGGATGCGCAGTCATGGCACCACCCAGGTCATTCGCGTCGGTGATGATGTTTACGACGCCGGCCGGAACAACGTCCTTGATGATCTGCCCGAAGCGAAGGGTCGTCAGCGGTGTCGTCGGCGCCGGCTTCACGATGATCGTGTTCCCCGCCAGCAGGGCAGGCGGCACCTTGAAGGCCATGAGGATCATCGGGAAGTTCCACGGGATGATCGCGCCGACAACGCCCAGCGGCTTGCGGTGCGCCTCGACGCGCTTGGTCTCGCTGTCCTCGATGACCTTCACCGGCAGGTCCAGCATGGTGAAGTACTTGAAGAAGGCAGCCGTGCCGTAGATCTCGGCGGTCGCATCGCCAATTGGCTTGCCCTGTTCCTGCGTCAGCAGGCGGGCGAGGTCACCGGCGTTCTTCTCGATCGCGTCGGCGATCTCCAGCAGGACCTTCTTGCGGGCAGCGATCGGTTGCGCGCTCCATCCGGGGAACGCCTTCTTCGCTGCGGCGACAGCCTCATCGAGCTGGCCCTTCGAGGCGCGCGGGCAGCGAGCCAGCACTTCTTCGTTTGCCGGATTGAGCACATCCATCGTCTGTGCGCCGTCGACCAGCTTTCCGCCGATCAGCAATTTGTACTCGCTCATGTTTTCCTCCTGGTTTTCGTTGTCAAAAATCGGGCGACCCGGATGGCGGGTCGGTTAGCCGGCAAATCCCTTGCCCGGATCGAGCGGTGCCGTGCGGATGAGGCGACTGGTCAGCACAGCCGCCTGCCGGTGCACGACCGCCAGCTTGTAGTCCGGGTCCGTCACCATCGCGAGGAACGCGCCCGCCGACGGGTAGTACGCGATGAAGCAGGCGTCCCAGTGCTCGTCCGATGGGCCGGTCACGATGGTCTCCATGCGCCCCCGCCAGATGGTGCGTCCACCGACGCGCTCGAAGATCGGACCGCTCGTCCGGCCGTATTCTGCATAGGCCTCGGCCCCCGTCAGGTTGCGCCCTGCATGGGAGTGGCCCTCCGGGTACTGCGCCCGGTCCCTGAACCGGACCAGGTTCAGCATGTTGATGGGCGTATCCCGCGGCAGGGCCTTGAAAGCGTCAAAATTCTGGCGGGTAGGGTCGACATGGCGTTCCTGGGTCATCGCGGCTCTCGCTTTCTCGGCGACCTTGTCTAGCCGTCGCCCGCCCGTTCGGCAATCATCCCTCAATTGCGGTATAGGGGGCGCCGGGGCCCAGCATCTAGGGTCCGGCCACAATTCACCGGGACAGCGGACCATGATGCGTATCACCTTGTTCTCCGTCGCCATGCTGGCTGCAGGCACGGCATCGGCAGCAGACTGCAAGCGATTCACCGACGTCATCGATCCCGTCAGCCGGAACTTCCAGGGCGTTGCGCTGACGCAAATGACCGAGTCCTGGCACGTATTGGCGCAGCCGGTCCTTGCCGCAGACAACTGCACGGTCCTGCGCAAGGGCGAGCGCCAGCGGAACCGCGCCGCCGTTCATTGCATCTGGCTGATGACGCAAGGCTCCGAGCAGCAGGCAAGGGCTGCCTATGACGCCTGGGCAAAGCCATTGACCGCGTGCCGGTCTGCCCAACGCACAGCGTCTTCGTCCAAGCCAAGAAAGCCGACATCGGTGGAACAGCTCGTCACCAAGGATGCGCAGGACAACGAGGCCTGGGTCATCAGCCTGGATCGAAGGGAGCAGGGCGGATGGGTTGTGGGCGTCATGGGTTCCGTCAGAGAGCCCAATACCGCTTCGCCGTCCTACCAGCCTGCTTCGTCATCAACCCCTCCGGCTTACAGGCCTTCAACGACCCCGCCAGTGTATAGTCCGTCGACGACATCGCCGGTTCCGGTCATCAAGACAGCGCCCCCTGCCACGCCGTCGGTCTCCGCCGGATGCAAACCGCTTCTCGAACTGGTGCAGATGGCGCGCGCGGTGCGGGAAGCGCCGGGTGAACCGCTCTTTGGCGACATCTACAACCAGACCACGCTGCGCGAAAAATACTTCGGCGGGCAGGGCTGCACGGGAAGTTCACGTGCCAATGCGCCGGGCGAAGGCTCGATCATCTGCGCCACACTGGCGCTCAACGCCGACCACAAGGCGGTGTCGAAGCGCATCGCAGCCGAGCGCGCATCGCTTGTGGCAAGTTGCTTCCCGACATTCAGGCGCATGGACGCCAAGTATGGAACCTGGTTCACGAGTCCGGACGGCACGCTCCAGATCTCAGCCTCATGGCACGAGGCGACGGGCTACTCGACGGCGGACACGACAGTCACCTACACGCCGCCCAAATAGGGCGCAGCAAAGGCGGGGATGATCCATCCACGGCACCGTTACGTAGTGTAACGTGTGACAGTTCGTTCATTGGAACCCGCGATCATGATCTCTCGTATCTCGGCGCTCGTTGCTGCGTGCCTCCTTGTGCTGTCGGCCTGCAAATCGCCGCCGGTGAACCGCGACCTGTCGCGGCCGCTGACGACCGTCCAGAAGGTGGAACTCGAGCGCTACCTGGGCCGCTGGTACGAAATCGCCCGCTTCGAGAACAGTTTCGAGACCGACTGCGTGGGCGTGACGGCAACCTACGGCCGCAAGCCGGACGGCAGCATCAGCGTCACCAACAGTTGCCGCCTCAAGGCGCTGAACGGCGAAGAGAATGTCGCCGAAGGGTCTGCGCGCATTGTTGATCCGGAGACCAATGCCAGGCTCGCCGTGACCTTCTTCTGGCCCTTCGAGGGCGACTACTGGGTCATCGGCCTTGCGGACGACTACAGCTGGGCGCTCGTCGGCGAACCATCAGGCCGCTATCTCTGGATCCTGGCGCGAACGCCTCAGATTTCTCCGGAACTGAAGGCCGACCTCCTGTCTCGCCTCGAGGCCCAGGGCTACAACACCCGGGCCCTGCACTGGACCCTGCAGCCGGTCGGCTGACATCAATCCTGCCAGTTGGCCTTGAGGGCATCGGCGATCGTCGTCAGCGTTTTCGACAGACCGGAGGCGCGACGCCAGACAAGCCCGATGTCCCTGTAGGGCGTCTCCGCTTCCAGCGACAGTACCGGCAGCTTCAGTCCGCGGAGGATGCCGGAATCGATGGCGACTTGCGGCAATAGCGTGACGCCAAGCCCGTTCGCCACCATCTGAACGAGTGTCTGCAGGCTCGTGCCCTTGAACCCTTCATTGCGTCGCGCGCTCTCGAGGGAGCAGGCCGCGAGCGCATGGTCGCGCAGGCAATGCCCGTCCTCGAGCAGCAGCAACTCTTCCAGCGCAAGCTCGCTGGCTCGGATGCGCTTGGCATTGGCCTTCTCGTGATGTGGAGGAAACACGACCCAGAACTTGTCGCGCGCAATGTGGGCTGAAGCAAAGTCGCCAATGGCATAGGGCAGGGCAATGAGCGCGGCATCGATCTCGCCATCGCCGAGCTGCGCGAGCAGCCGCGCTGTCTGGTCTTCGCGCAGGAAAAGCTTCAGCTTGGGAAAGCGCTTGCGCAGGTCCGGCATGGCGCGCGGAACAATGAACGGACCGATCGTCGGGATCATGCCGATCCGCAGCGGCCCCGACATCGGCTCCCGGGCAGCAGCAGCAAGGTCGGCAATGTCCTCGGCCCCCTTCAGGAGATCTCGCGCACGCTCGGCCACCTGCAGACCCAGCTGCGTAGGTACGACGGAGCGCTTCGTTCGTTCGAGCAGTGGGGCGCCCAGGAGGTCTTCAAGCTCCTGGATCGCGGCGCTCAGCGTGGACTGGCTGACGAAGCAGGCCTCGGCGGCCTGTCCGAAGTGACGGCGGTCAACGACCGCGATGAGGTAGCGCAACTGGCGCAGGGAGGGGATGAGTTTCATGGGACGAATATAATCGAGAAAAGCGATTAAAAAAACAGGAAATATTCGTTTCAGTCGAAGAGAGGATTTCGGTACCTTTCTTTCTGTCAGGGCCCGCACCCGCGCTGGGCCCGCTTCCATTTTGTAAAGGGACCTCACGCATGTCAGTCATCAATACCGAAGTGAAACCGTTCAAGGCCACGGCCTATCGCTGGGGCAAGTTTGTCCCGGTTACCGAAGCAGACCTGAAGGGCAAGTGGTCCGTCGTCTTCTTCTATCCGGCTGACTTTACCTTCGTCTGCCCGACGGAACTCGAGGACCTGGCAAAGAACTATGGCGAGTTCCAGAAGCTGGGCGTGGAGATCTATGCCGTGTCGACGGACACGCATTTCGCCCACAAGGCGTGGCACGACACGTCGCCCGCCATCAAGCAGATCGAATTCTTCATGGTCGGCGACCCGACGGGAACCATTACCCGCAACTTCGGCGTGATGATC